>NZ_KV809488.1:158467-199130 GCF_001812605.1 Neisseria sp. HMSC073G10
AAAGGCCGTCTGAACGCAATGTTTCAGACGGCCTCAATTTAGGTATAACGCGATTAAGCGTTAGCTTCCTGTTGTTGTTGGTAGATGGCTTCGAAGTTGATCGGAGCGAGCAATACAGGTGGGAAGCCGGCGCGGGTTACGCTGTTGGAAATGGCTTCGCGTGCGTAAGGGAACAGGATGTTTGGACAAGCAACGCCCAACAGCAGTTGTACGTCTTCTTCAGGAATATTTTCCAGACGGAAGATGCCGCTTTGGGTAACTTCGTTCAAGAACATAGTGCGCTCTTCGTTCAGTTTGGCAGTCACGGTAACGGTAACGTCAACGCTGTAGAAGCCGTCTTCCAGTTTGGTGTTGCCGGTAGAAACGCGCATATCCACTTCAGGCTCGCCCTGTTCCAAGAAAATTTGTGGTGCGTGAGGCACTTCCAAAGACAAGTCTTTTACATACAGACGCTCAACGCTGAATACGGGTTGCAATTCTTCGCTCATTTTATTTTCCTAAGTTAAGGGTTAAGGATTCAGTAATTCGTCCAGCTTGCCTTCCTGCTGCAAGCGGTACAAATCGGTAAAGCCACCGACATGGGTGTCGCCGATAAAAATCTGCGGCACGCTGCGCTGGCCGGAAAGCTGCTGCATTTCGGCAAAAACTTCCGGATTGCCGTCGATGCGGATTTCGTTGATTTCTTTCACGCCCACCGCCTGCAACAGCCTTTTCGCCATGGTGCAGTACGGACAATACGGACCGGTATAAACAGTAACGGTTTGCATGATTTCTTCCAAAATACCAATGTTCATGACTATATGGGCATAGGTGCTATTTTACAAGTGTTCCCGCCGTACGGTTGTAAAAAACATTCAGACGGCCTCTTGGCCATAAACATTTGTGCAGATGCGGAAAAACCATAATTAAAGTATGATAAGCGCTTTCACAGAATGACTTTTGCCATTTGTTTTTTTGGAGAAGGACACATCGCAAAAGTTTTTCTATTCAAAATCAGGTACCCCCATGCTTTCAGGAATTCCCATCCCAAAGGACGCCGTGCGTCCGTCCGAAACCGTCCTCGTCAACATTACGCCGCAAGAAACGCGTGTGGCCGTTTTGGAAGAGAACAATATCTGCGAGCTGCACATCGAGCGCAACAGCGGTCATAGCTTGGTCGGCAATATTTATTTGGGCGTCGTCAAACGCGTCCTTCCCGGCATGCAAAGCGCGTTTATCGATATCGGTTTGGAACGCGCCGCGTTTCTGCACATCGTCGATGTCCTCGAACAACGCCGCAACCCGGACGAAACCCAACGCATCGAACACATGCTCTTTGAAGGTCAGTCCGTCTTGGTTCAGGTCATCAAAGACCCCATCAACACCAAAGGCGCGCGCCTGTCCACCCAAATCTCACTGGCCGGCCGTTTCCTCGTCCATCTTCCGCAAGAAGACCACATCGGCATTTCCCAACGCATCGAGGATGATGCCGAACGCAGCAGTTTGAGGGAGCGCCTCAACAACCTGCTGCCCGAAAATGCCTGCCACGGCTACATCATCCGTACCAACGCCGAAAACGCTTCCGATGACCAACTGCAATCAGACATCAACTATCTGACCAAAGTATGGGAACACATTCAAAAACAAGCGAAAATTCAGCCGCCCGAAACCCTGCTGTATCAAGATTTGCCTTTGAGCCTGCGCGTTTTGCGCGATATGTTCAGCCTCGATACGCACAAAATCCTGGTTGATTCCACCGAAAACCACCGCCGCATGACCCAGTTTGCCGAACAATACGTTCAAGGCGCATTAGGCAGAATCGAGCTGTTCAAAGGCGAACGCCCCCTATTTGAAACCCACAACATCGAGCAGGAAATCGCCCGCGCCCTGCAACCGCGCGTCAATCTCAACTTCGGCAGCTACCTCATCATCGAGTCCACCGAAGCCATGACCACCATCGATGTCAACACCGGCGGCTTTGTCGGCGCGCGCAATTTTGATGAAACCATCTTCCGCACCAACCTCGAAGCCTGCCACACCATCGCCTGCGAACTTCGCCTGCGCAATCTCGGCGGCATCATCATCATCGACTTCATCGATATGGCGCAGGAAGTCCACCGCGAAGCCGTCCTGCAAGAGCTTGCCAAAGCCCTCAGTTTCGACCGCACCCGCGTCACCCTCAACGGCTTTACCAGTCTGGGCCTTGTCGAACTGACCCGTAAACGCTCGCGTGAAAACTTAAGCCAAATCCTCTGCGAACCCTGCCCTTCCTGCCAAGGCCGGGGCCGTCTGAAAACGCCGCAAACCGTGTGCTACGAAATCCAACGCGAAATCGTCCGCGAAGCGCGCCGCTATGATGTCCAAGCCTTCCGCATTTTGGCCGCTCCGAATGTCATCGACTTGTTCCTAGACGAAGAATCGCAATCGCTGGCGATGTTGATAGACTTTATCGGCAAGCCGATTTCGCTGGCAGTCGAAACCGCCTACACGCAGGAACAATACGATATTGTGTTGCTATAAAGATAAAAGGCCGTCTGAAAACTTTTCAGACGGCCTTCTTGTTTGAGCAAATAAAGATTACGGTTTCACTACTTTACCGTTGATTTTGACGGAAGTCAGTTTCAGGTTGTAGGTTTTGCCGTCATCGGTATAGCTGATTTGCGCAGGGATATTGTCGATATCGGAAGCAAAAGAGTAAGTAACGGTATCGTCGCCGCGGCGGACGCGATATTTGCTTACAGGCGTTGTGCCGCCGTTCAGTTTATAGCTTTCGCTGCCGATTTTGTTCATGCTGCCGACGGTGTACAGTTTTTTACCGTTGGTAATTTTCAAACCTGACGGCAGGCGCACGTCATTGGCGGCCAGTTGCCATGCCAAAGTGAACAAGTCCATGGCAGGGCCGGATTTTTCGGTTTTCAAATCACCTGCTTTACCGTAAGTGATGTTGCCGCCGGAGAATTTGGCCTCGGCATACAATTTACCGCCGCGTACATCTTTGTAGTAAGACGGATGCAAGGTCGTGCCGTTGATGCTGCCGCCGGATTCAAAGCGGATATTGTAAAGCGGTACTTTGATGGTAGAGACGATTTTGTATTGGTTGCCGCTGCGGGTGAAGGTCATGGTCGCAGGAATACCGTAGCTGCCTGAGTATTGCAAAACGGCAGATTGCGGCAATTCAGCGGCTTGTGCGCCGATGGAGGCAGTGAGCAGGGAAAGTGTCAGCAGGGTTGTTTTAATCGGATTCATGATGTTTTCCTTGTGTGTATCGTGTTTTATTAAGCCAACAGGCTTTGACCGGCGGCATTGCGTTGTGCATTCAAAACGCGGTTGCCTTCGATTTTCAGACGGCCTGCAACAAAGTCTGCAACGGCTTGTGGGAAAAGCTGGTGTTCAACCGTCAGCACGCGTGCGGCAACGTCGTCAGCGGTATCGCCGTCCAAAATAGGAACAATGCCTTGTGAAATAATCGGTCCACAATCCAGCTCGGGCGTCACGAAGTGGATGGTGCAGCCTGCCACTCGGCAACCTGCTTCCAATGCGCGTTCGTGGGTATGCAAACCGGTAAAAGAGGGCAGGATGGACGGATGGATATTGATCAGGCGGTTTTCATAATGTGCGCAGAATTCCGGAGTCAAAATGCGCATAAAGCCCGCCAATACAACCAAATCGGGCTGATAGGCATCGATTTTTTCCATCATGGCCTGATCAAATGCCAGACGCGAGTCGAAGTTTTTATGGTTCAAACTGTCGGTGGCAATACCGCGCTCTGCCGCCCATGCCAATCCGGCTGCGGTCTCGCTGTTGCTCAATACGGCTGCAATGTTGGCATCGGGAATATCAGCATTCACAATCGCCTGCATATTGCTGCCGCGTCCGGAAATAAGGATGACGATATTTTTCATCATAATTCCTTGTTTGTTTGGAACAAAGGCCGTCTGAAACGGAATTTTTCAGACGGCCTTTTATCCGTTATTTAAGGGCGTAAGCCTTGATTCGGATTATTGAACTTTTTGTACGTCAACTTGTACTGGTTGTTGTGCAGCGGCATCAGGCGCGCCGACTTTAACCAGTTTCACGTCGAATACCAAAGTAGCGTTCGGGCCGATTTTATCGCCGGCACCCACTTCACGGTAAGCCAATTTAGCAGGGATGTAGAATGTTGCTTCGCCGCCTTCTTTCAAGAGTTGAATACCTTCAGTCCAACCTGGGATTACTTGGCTTACAGGGAAGCTTACTGGGCCGCCGTTGGCTTTGCTGCTGTCAAATACAGTACCATCAATCAGCCGGCCTTCGTATTCAACGGTAACGACGTCGTCTTTAGTCGGTTTTTTGCCTTCGCCTTCTTTGGTGATTTTGTATTGCAGACCGGAAGCGCTGGTTTTCACGCCTTCTTTAGTCGCGTTTTCTTTCAGGAACGCTTCTCCTTTTTCCAAGTTTACTTTGGCATCTTCAGCACGTTTGGCAGTAGCTTTTTCTTGTTGCTCTTGCAGGAATTTCATCATCACTTCCTGAGCTTGGGCTTCAGTCATTTTGACTTCTTTACCTTCAAACATGGCTTCCATGGCTTCGGTGAAGACTTTCAAATCGATTTCCGTACCTTGGTCTTTCATTTGTTTCAATGAACGGCCGATATCCACACCCATTGCGTAGCTGGCTTGTTGGGCAGTAGAACCGATGGCAGAAGCATCTGCAGTCGCATTTGAAGCTGCGGAAGCAGCAGGGGCATCTTTAGCGGCAGTGTCTTTTTGGTTGCAAGCAGTCAGTGCCAACAAAGCAGACAAAGCCAATGCGCTGAATTTGAAAGTTTTGTTCATGATTATGTCTTTTCCGGAAAGGTCAAAAAAGGGGATTATAGCTGAGTTTGATTGAAATGGAATCAAGGTGGATTAAAATTTGTAAAGGCTCTTATCAAAAACATTAAGGCCGTCTGAAAACAGGTTTCAGACGGCCTACTCTTAGCTATCGCTCAAACGATTAATACCAGCCGCGCAGTTTCATTGCTTTCTCAACACGACGGATACTCATCATGTAAGAAGCAGTACGCAGGTCGACATCGTATTCTTGAGCCAAGTTCCAAATATCGCGGAACGCACGGCGCAGGACAACGGTTTCTTTCTCTTGAACTTCGTCAAACTCCCAGTAGTAGCCTTGCAGGTTTTGTACCCATTCAAAATAAGATACAACCACGCCGCCGCAGTTTGCCAAAATGTCAGGAACAACCAATACGCCGTTTTGACGCAGGATAACGTCGGCCTCTGGAGTAGTCGGACCGTTTGCACCTTCAACCACGATTTTCGCGCGGACTTTACCGGCATTTTCAGAAGTCAGTTGGTTTTCCAGTGCGCAAGGGGCGAGTACGTCCACTTCCAGAGCCAAAAGTTCGGCATTGCTGATTTCTTTGCCGTAGCCGGCTTCGTTGGTGATGAAACCTTTGGTTTGGAATTCTTTAATGATTGCTTCCATATCCAAGCCGTTTTCGTTGTAGATGGCAACGTCAACAGTAGATACGGCAACGATTTTCGCACCGGCTTTGTGTGCATAGTAACCGGTGTGGTAGCCCACGTTACCGAAACCTTGAATGGCGTAAGTGGCACCCTTCACGTCTTTGCCCAGTTTTTCCAAAGCTTGGACGGCGGCGAAATTTACGCCGTAACCGGTGGCTTCGGTACGTGCCAAGGAACCGCCAAACTCAACCGGTTTGCCGGTAAATACGCCCGGTGCGGAATGTTTCACCACGTTTTCATAGGCATCAACCATCCAAGACATGATTTTGCCGTTGGTGTTCACATCAGGTGCAGGAATATCGATTTTCTCGCCAATCAGCGGAGAAATGGCTTCGGAATAAGCGCGGGCGATACGTTCCAATTCCGCTTCGGAATAATTGCGCGGATCCAAAGTGATACCGCCTTTACCACCGCCGTAAGGAATGCCGGCCACGCAGCATTTGATGGTCATCCAAATAGACAGGGCTTTGACTTCGTCCAGATTTACATTGGGATGGAAGCGTACACCGCCTTTGTAAGGGCCGACGGCGTTATTGTGTTGGGAACGGTAACCAGTGAAATTTTCTACTGTACCGTTGTCGAGTTTGACAGGGAAGTTGACTTCCAAAACACGTTGCGGCTTTTTCAAGATTTCAAATACTGCCGGGTCGGCATTCAGGCGATCGCAGGCAATTTTTACTTGTTTTTGTGCAATTTCAAACGGATTCAGTGTTTCTTTAACAGCAGATGCGGACATGTATTTTTCCTTTTCATACACATGATTAGACGAGAGCCATACTTGTTACTATATACAAAAACAGGAAAAAATGTAATAGCATGTAGTCGATAAAAAGCAAATCCATTCATTTATATATGAATTTAGTTTGAGACCGTCTGAAAATATCGGCATGCCGACCAAAAAATTTTCAGACGGCCTAGTATAAATGCTCATCAAACCATTCAAAAAAGTACACAAACCCTTTGTTTTTTAATGCCTACCAAACCACCCTTTTTGTTGACAAAATCCTTTCCACATTGCCAACAGACTGACAGACTTACACCAGCGAAAATTGTTAACAATTTAAACAAATATCCCTTTAAAGAATCAGCAAAACATCGGCAAATCAGGCAAACAATGTTAAAATAAGCGCTTAAATAATATGACAGAAAGCTACTCAATGACCTCTGCTGCTTTAGAACACGTTCAAGCCGTTGCCTTTGATTTGGACGGTACCTTATGTGATTCCGTTCCCGATTTGGCCGCAGCAGCCCAAGCCACGTGTGCGCACTTGGGTTTACCTGTTTTACCTACCCAAACGGTTGAAAGTTATGTCGGCGACGGCATTAGCAAGTTGGTTCATCGCGTCATTACCAATGATCGTGAAAAAGAAGCCGATCCTGAAATCTGGGAAAAAGGTTTTGTGTTCTTTATGAAATATTATCGCGAGCACTTGAGCGACTTTACCCGCCCCTACCCTGAAACCGAAGCTGGCCTCGGTCTGCTCAAGTCCTTGGGTATTCCATTGGTTGTCATTACCAATAAAAATGAAGTACTCGCTGCAGAGCTGCTGAAACAACTTAATCTCGATGGCTACTTCAGCCTAGTTCTCGGCGGCGACAGCCTGACTGAGAAAAAACCCAGCCCATTGCCGCTTCAACATGCGGCCGAAGTTTTGGGCATCGACGTTGCCAATATGCTGATGGTGGGCGACTCTAAAAATGACATTATTGCCGCCAAAGCGGCCGGTTGTTTCAGCGTCGGCGTGACATTCGGCTACGGTGACATGACCTTGCTCTCGCAAGACAAAGCGACCAAACCTGATTTGTTGATTCGCGCCCTGCCTGAAATCTACGAAAATCTGCAACCACAAAAAAACAAAGACGAAGAGTAATTCGGCTTTATTTTCAGACGGCCTTTTCGGTGCTTTTACCTAATCAGGCCGTCTGAAAATGTAATTCAATGTAGTTAAATCCCTCCCCTTCCATATCCCCATGAAACCTCCCAAAACCTTACGCGCCCGCGCCTTGGATATTCTTTCCCGTCAAGAAGTCAGCCGTGTCGGCTTGAAACGCAAACTGGCCCCACACGCTGAAAGCGAAGAAGAATTGGAAAAGGTTTTGGACGAATTTGCCGAACGGAATTGGCAATCCGACCAACGTTACGCAGAAGCCTATATTCACAGTAAAAGCAACCGTTACGGCACGCTCCGCCTCAAGCAAGCTTTGGCGCAACAAGGTATCGATGCAGACGACTGTCGGGAGTTCCTACCCGATAGGGAGGACGAGCTGCAAACCGCTATTTCCGTCTTACGTAAAAAATTCAAGCAAGAAGCTCAAGATTTGAAAGAAAAACAAAAACAAGCACGTTTCCTTGCTTATCGCGGCTTTGGTGCCGATACCATTCAGACGGCCTTAAAAACGGCGTGGAATGAAGACGAAGACTTCTATCAATAATCATTCCCACTTGAATCTTTGCTTCTATCGGCGTACCCTTACGTTTTTATTCAATAATTCAATCAGAGCTTCATCATGTCCGACAAACCGCACGATACACCTAATCCCCTACTCGAAGACGAACGCAAAAATCCTGTTTACCGCTTGGGTCAGGCGGTAGCCGGATTCATGTTGCTGGTTTGGGCCGGCGTTTTGGCCTTGGTTTTCTTCTTGGTTTTCCGTTTTTGGTTGAGTTAAACCCAATCCAATTACAAAAAAGCCATAAACCCTCTTAAAAAGAAGCCAACAGCTTTTATTTGTAAACATCAAAAAGGCCGTCTGAAAACACTTTCAGACGGCCTTTGCTTATAACGAGATCATCCTCGAATCACTTTGCGGATATTCGGATTGGCATGCATTGCATGAATAATCTGATTAACCTGATCCAAGTCTTTGACTTTAATTGTGAATTTAAATTCTACAAAACCTTCCGTTCCTGCTTGCGCTTTGGTTGGCGTATCGACAGATTCGATATCCGCACCGGAATTGGAAATCGCTTGCGCCATTGAAGCCAACAAACCATGCGCATCTTCGGATTTGACGTTGAGGATGGTGCGGTACGTTTGATTGCGCAAACTGTCCCAACCCGCATCGAGTTGCTCTTCCGGATCAGCTTTGACCAAAGTTTGACAGGTATCACGGTGGATAATCATACCCTTGTCTTTGACCAATAAGGCGCGGATCGCATCGCCGGGAATCGGATGGCAACATTCGGCAAAATGAATCCGGCCGGTTTCCTGATCGTTGACTTTGATCGGGCTGAGTTTGACCGTGCTGCCAAAATGTTGGCCTGCCAACTCGGCAATGTGCATGGCAACGTGTACCGGCAAAGTATGCCCCATACCGACATTGTAGAGGACCTCTTCAAACGAGGTTTGTTTGGTATTCAAATCGGCAAGGTATTTTTCTTTGAGGTCGTCTGAAAGCAGTATATCTTTAGGCAACAGGCTGGATAAAGCTTTTTGCAGCAAGTTTTCACCCAAAACAACGGCATCGTGACGATTCAGATTTTTAATGTATTGGCGGATGGCGCTGCGCGCACGGCTGGAAACGGCAAAATTCAACCATGCCACATTGGGCTTGGCATGTTCGGAAGTAATGATTTCGACCGTATCACCGGTTTTCAGCTTAGTGCGCAACGGCATCATGACATTATTAATGCGCGCGGCAACGGTTTTATGGCCGATATTGGTGTGAACAGCATAGGCAAAGTCAATCGGCGTTGCCCCTTTAGGCAAGGTAAGGATATCGCCTTTCGGGGTAACGATATAGACTTCGTTGGGGAACAAATCGACTTTGACATGCTCCAGAAACTCGATGGCATTTGAGCTGCTGGCTTGCAGGTCAAGAATATTATTCATCCACCGGTTCATATGGAGGACGGCTTGGTCCGGAGTGTTTTCACCGGATTTATAAATCCAATGACCGGCAATACCACCCTCAGCCACAGCGTCCATTTCACGCGTACGGATTTGCACTTCGATCGGCAAACCGTAAGGGCCGACCAAGGTCGTGTGTAGGCTTTGGTAGCCGTTGCTTTTCGGAATGGCGATATAGTCTTTAAAACGACCGGGCTTTGGGTGGTATAAATTATGCAATGCACCCAACGCGGCATAACAGGCAGGAATATTGTTTACAATGACCCGAAAGCCGTAGATATCCATTACTTCGGCAAAACGCAGCTTTTTAGCCAGCATTTTTTGATGGATGCTGTATAAGTTTTTCTCGCGGCCTTTGATTTTGGCTTCAATATTGACACCAACCAAACGCTGACCAAATGCACGCAACACTTTGCCGACAACATCGCGGCGATTTTTGCGGCTGTTGTCCATGGCTTTTTTCAGGGTTTCGTAGCGTCTTGGGTGGAGGTTTTGGAACGATAGGTCTTGAAGCTCTTGATACGCATTGTTCAGACCAATGCGGTTGGCGATTTGAGCATAGATTTCGAGGGTTTCTTTGGCGATGCGGCGGCGTTTTTCCGGACGCATAGAGCCAAGGGTACGCATATTGTGCAATCGGTCGGCAAGTTTGACGACGATGACGCGCACGTCTTTAGTCATGGCTAGGATAAGCTTACGGAAACTTTCCGCCTGATGCTCAGCATGATCTTCAAATTTGAGTTTTTCCAGTTTGGAGAGGCCGTCTACCATTTCGGCAATGGTATCGCCGAATTCTGCCGCCATTTCGACTTTGGTTACGCCCGTATCTTCCAATACATCATGCATAACGCCCGCGCAGAGGCCTTGAACATCCATGTGCCAAATCGCAAGCTGCGTGGCAACGGCAAGGGGATGGGTAATGTAGGGCTCGCCGCTTTTACGGGTTTGTCCGTCATGGGCGTGGAAAGCGTAGGCAACGGCTCTTTCAAGCTCGGCCTGCTCATTGGTATTGAGATAGGATGCGGTGCGAAACAGAAGCTCGCGCGCTTCTGCTGTCAGCGGGTCATAGGGGGCGGTAGGCAGTGGGGCTGGCATTTTCAGACGGCCTTTTATGGCTATTTTTTTAAGCCGTCAGACTGTATCGGTTGTGATATCGCACCGATACAGTCCGCGCGACGGTTTTATCGGTTTGCCGGTTGGTTTATTTGTTGCGGGTCAGCAGCTCGGTTCCGATTTGTCCGGCTGCGATTTCGCGCAGGGCGGTTACGGTTGGTTTGTTGTTGCGGATGTCGTCAACCAATGGCGTATTGCCGTTTTCGAGCTGGCGTGCGCGACGGGCGGCAACGAGGGTAAGGTCGAAGTGGTTAGGGATTTTACCTGTGCAGTCTTCAGTAGTAATACGAGCCATGTTTGCTTGCTTTCTTTCTATGTTTCAAATAAACGGTTATTTTCGCTGTTTTTTAGGAATTTTCCAACAGGTTTGAAATAAATCCCTGTTGAGAGGATTTTTTCAGACGGCCTGCTTTAATAATGTGGAACAAATCGGCTTCGGCACGATCCAAATCGTCATTCACGACGACGTAATCGAACAAAACGGATTGCTCAATCTCATGTCGGGCTTTTGAAAGACGTGTTTGAATAACTTCTTCGCTGTCTGTACCACGGCCGATCAAACGTTGCGCCAAAACTTCAAAGGAAGGTGGCAGAATGAAAATACTGCTAGCTTCAGGCAACGATTTACGCACTTGTGCCGCACCTTGCACATCGATTTCCAAAATTACGTCATAGCCCTCTTCGCTCAAGGAATTCACACCGGCAATACTGGTGCCGTAATAATTGCCGAACACATTGGCGTGCTCCAAAAAGGCTCTTTGCTCAATCAGTGATTCAAATTCTTCTTTGGGAACAAAGTGGTAATGCACGCCATGCGCCTCACCCTCACGCGGCTGGCGCGTGGTATGAGAAATGGAAACACGGATATCGTCATGATTTTTCAACAGGCGCGACACCAAGGTCGTTTTACCCGTGCCGGAAGCGGCGGAAATGATGTAAATATTGCCTTTTTTATGATTTTGCATGGTGGTTCAGCCGATGGTATGTACCTGTAAATTATAACACAACACAATGTTTCTCGGAATTTCAGACGGCATGTTGCAAAATTTGGCTATTGTATCGATTAATTTGGCAAGTCCGCATATGACCGCTACAATATCGCGTTAAAAACTTTTTGATTTCGGAATGTCGAGATGTTGATTCATCCTGAAGTAATGGGCGTAGAAGCTTTGGCGGACAAAATCCGTAAAATTGAAAACTGGCCGCAAAAAGGGATTTTGTTTCATGACATTACTCCCGTTTTGCAAAGCGCAGAATATTTCCGCCTGCTGGTCGATTTACTGGTTTACCGCTATATGGGGCAAAAAGTTGATGTCGTAGCAGGCTTGGACGCACGCGGTTTTATCATTGGTGCGGCTTTGGCCTATCAGCTAAATGTCGGCTTCGTTCCCATCCGTAAAAAAGGCAAACTGCCGTTTGATACGATTTCTCAAAGTTATGCTTTGGAATATGGCGAAGCAACGGTAGAAATCCATACCGATGCCATCAAGCCGGGTGCACGCGTTTTGTTGGTAGATGATTTGGTGGCAACCGGCGGCACAATGCTGGCAGGTGTCGAGCTGATCCGCAAATTAGGTGGCGAAGTAATCGAAGCGGCTGCCATTTTAGAATTTACCGACTTGGACGGCGGCAAAAAAATCCGTGAAAGCGGCGCGCCGTTATTTACCCTGTGCCAAAACAAAGGCTGCATGTAATAAGAAACCGCAAGCTGATCAGCCTGCGGTTTTTTTTATGATCAAAATTATTCGAGAACGTATCCGTCCGTATCCCAGAAAGTTTTTTTCACCAACTGGTCGTCTTTATAAACCAACTCGGATTTCTTCGCACCATCATCATACCAATCCAAAATGATGCCGCTACGTTTACCGTTGCGAATACTCAATTCAGACACGATGCGGCCATTTTCATCCCAACTGATGATCTCCGTCGGTTTGTCATTGCTCATCATCATTTCGGTTTTCGGGCTGCCGTCTGAATACCATTGTTTCCAATGGCCATTGGCTTTATCGTGCTTAAACTGAATTTCGCTTTCTTTCACGCCATTTCGGTAATAGCGGGAACCCACGCCCTCACTCAGGCCATTTTGATAAGGCATCACCGCAGATTTTTTGCCGTTTGGATACCAGTTGACCCATTCACCATGCGGTTTGCCGTTGCGATAGCTGCCAACCATCTTTTTCTGACCGTTGAAATGCCACAGGGTTAATGTGCCATTATCCAACGCCGGCACAAAAACCTTAATCTGACCGGCAGGTACTTCATAAGGATCAGAATATTTTTTCATCGATGGATAGTAAAAATCCTGCACCTGCGCCTTACCTGCCTCAATCTTGTATTGGCGGACATAAGCAACCGAAGGCATGGTCGCCGTCAGTTTACCGTTTTGATTGAAATAAACGGTATGTTGCTGGGCAAAGGCGACAACGGGCATACTGAACAAGGCAGCAGCCAACAGGCCTGATTTTAAATAATTATTCATAATATGGAGTTTGGCAGTATATGTTCTACAAAAAGTCAGTAATAAAAATCCACTGACATTAGAAACTATGACAAATATTATAAGCCATAGTTTCAAAGCCTGCTTGGATTTCATATTCAGCATACCATAGGCATTTGTATTTTCTTTAAATATTAAAGATTATATAAAACAAAGGCCGTCTGAAACTTTTTCAGACGGCCTTTGTTTTATTTACATCAAAATAAACTACTCTTCACCCAATAATTGCTCGCGGGTCAACAAGAATACAAACCCATCACCACCGCTGGTTTCCAACCAAGTAAACGGTAATTCGGGATAAGCCGCTTCCAATACTTCACGGTTGTGACCGATTTCAACCAGCAATACACCTTTCGGATTCAAATATTTCGCCGCTTGCAGAATGATTTGACGTGTAGCGTCCAAACCATCTTCGCCGCTACCCAAAGCCAATTCCGGCTCGTGCAGGTATTCATCAGGCAACGCTTCCACAGATTCCGCGTCAACATAAGGCGGATTGGAAACAATCAAGTCGTAGGTTTCATCCAAACCTTCGAACAAATCGGTATGCACCAAGCTGATACGGTCTTCCAAGCCATAATCTTCGATATTAATCGCGGCCACTTCCAACGCATCCAAGCTTAAATCAACAGCATCGATTTGTGCGTCGGGATAGTGATGCGCCATTTGAATGGCCAAACAGCCGCTACCGGTACACAAATCTAAAGCTCGATGCACCAATTCATCGTGTTCAATCCAAGGACGGATACCGTCGCCCAGCAATTCGTAAATGAAAGAACGAGGCACAATAACGCGCTCATCGACATAAAAATCAAACTCACCCTGCCATGCCTGATGCGTCAGATACGCGGCAGGAATATGCTCCACTGCGCGGCGTTCGATAATGGACAACACTTCCTCCTTCTCACTTTGCAACAATTTGGCATCCAAATAAGGCTCCAACATATCCAAAGGCAGGTTCAAAGTGTGCAAAATCAGATAGGCTGCCTCGTCATGGGCATTATCACTTCCGTGTCCGAAAAACAGTCCGGCATCATTAAAACGGCTGACGGCAAAACGCAATAAATCGCGAACAGTGGTCAGCTCTTGAGCAGCTTGGTTGAACATAATGTTTTATCTTGTCAATTTAAGAATGTTGAAATTATAACAGAAAGGCCGTCTGAAAACTTTTCAGACGGCCTTCGATTTAATTCAGCTTAAGATTATTTATCGCGGCTGAATACGATTTTGGTAGCTTGGATAGCAACGCAGACAGCACCACCGATGAAGATCAAGTCAGCAGCGGTACGAACCCAACGCAGGGTATCCAGGATTTCCATTTGCAGGAATTCTTCGCTACGTGCATACCACAGACCATGAGTGATAGAAGCGTAAGCTTGGATCACGCCGACCGGCAACAGGCTGATGGCAATCATACCGACCAGACCGCCGTTCAGCAGCCAGAAGCCCCAAGTCATCAGTTTGTCATCAAATTGAGCATTAGGTTTCAGGTAGCGTGCAACCAGCAATACAAAACCCAGAGCCAAGAAACCATACACACCGAACAGAGCCGCGTGAGCGTGAACTGCAGTAGTGTTCAGACCTTGGATGTAGAACAGGGAAATCGGCGGGTTAATCAGGAAGCCGAATACGCCAGCACCGATCATGTTCCAGAAGGCAACTGCTACGAAGCACATCAGAGGCCAACGCAGACGTTTCGCCCAGTCAGACAGGTGTTGGTAAGACCAGTGTTCGTAAGCTTCACGACCCAGCAGAATCAAAGGTACAACTTCCAAAGCGGAGAAACATGCACCGATTGCCATAGAGGCAGAGGTAGAGCCGGAGAAGTACAAGTGGTGCAATGTACCTGGAATACCGCCCAACATAAAGATGGCAGCAGCAGCCAAAGTAGAAGCAGTGGCAGTACTACGGCGGACAAAGCCCATGTTGTAGAAGATGAATGCGAAGGCAGCAGTAGCGAACACTTCGAAGAAGCCTTCTACCCACAGGTGAACCACCCACCAACGCCAGTATTCCATCACAGCGATTGGAGATTTCTCACCGTAGAACAGACCAGGAGCGTAGAACACACCCACACCGACCATAGAAGCTACGAAGATAGCCAACAGGTTTTTGTCTGTACCTTTTTCTTTAAAGGCAGAGATGGTGCAACGCAACATCAGGAACAGCCACAACAGCAAGCCGACCATCAGCAGAAGTTGCCAGAAGCGACCCAAATCCAAGTATTCGTAACCTTGGTGACCAAACCAGAAGTTCAGCTCAGGTGGAATGATGTGAGTCAAAGCAAAGAAGTTACCTGCGTAAGAACCGCCGACTACGATGAACAGGGCGATGTACAGGAAGTTCACACCGGCACGTTGGAATTTAGGATCTTTACCGCCGTTCACAATCGGAGCCAAGAACAGACCTGCTGTCAGGAAGCCGGTTGCAATCCAGAAAATAGCGGATTGGATGTGCCAAGTACGGGTCAGCGCATATGGGAACCAATCGGCCATTTCAAAGCCCAAGGCGGTATCGATACCGTAGAAGCCTTGACCTTCGACAGTATAGTGAGCGGTCAAACCACCCAACAGTACTTGTACGACAAACAACGCAACAGTCAGGAATACATATTTGCCCAACGCTTTTTGAGAAGGAGTCAGTTGTACTTTGGAAATAGGATCCTCAGTAGGTACTTCAACCTCTTCGTGTTTGGTCAAGAAAGAGTAACCCCACATCAGCAAGCCGATACCCATCAGCAACAATACCACGCTGGTGAAAGACCACATGTAGTTTTCAGTAGTCGGTACGTTGTTGATCAGAGGCTCATGCGGCCAGTTGTTGGTGTAGGTGAAAGTTTCGTCAGGACGGTTGGTCGAAGCAGACCAAGAAGTCCAGAAGAAGAAATTGAACAGTTTTTCACGCGCTTCTGTGCTTGGCAATGTATTGTTTTTCATTGCAAAGTGTTCGCGAGTGGTTTGGAACTTAGGATCGTCGCTGTATACACCGTGGTAGTAAGGCAGGATGCTTTCGATCGCTTTCACGCGGGTTTCGCTGACAACGACAGAACCATCTTCCTTAACACGGCTTTGATTGCGGTATTCGTCAGCCAAACGTGTTTTCAGAACAGCTTGTTCTTCAGGAGAAACTTCGTCAAATTTTTTGCCGTAAGTTTCTTGCGCAGTCAGATCCAACCATGCAACCAGCTCGCGGTGCAGCCAGTCGGCAGTCCAGTCCGGAGCTTGGTATGCACCGTGACCCAATACAGAGCCGACTTCCATACCGCCGGTAGTTTGCCATGCAGATTGACCTGCCAAAATATCGTCTTTGGTCATCAGGACTTTGCCGGATGCGGAAACGACTTGTTCAGGGTATGGCGGAGCCTTTTTATAGACTTCGCTACCCATATAACCAAGAATGGTAAAGCATACTGCCAGTACGGCAAACAGCAAGTACCAAAGCTTCTTGTACTGTCCCATTTTAAGTACTCCTTGATTTTGGTAAAAAGTGGTTGGGTATTAATTCATCAAATATGAATGTTAAAGATTGTATCACGGTTTAATAAGTAAAGAAATATTTTGTCAATAATATTCCTTTAAAACCATTAACTTATATGATATTGATTCCCATTTGCCTATACAGACCCTCCTTTATCGTATTTTGTGTTAAGTTTTCGCTAACATTTTCACACAAAAATAAACTTTTCGATGTATTTTTTTATACTTCTAAAGGAGTATTTAGGGATTAAAAGATTCATATTCCCTGAACAATTTGATTTACATCAAAATATGACCAAACAAGCGCCTACATAATCATACAAAACTTCGAACCATCCTATCAGGATTCTTAACTTTTCTTACTATAAGGAAACTTTAAACATGAAACGCCAAACCTTAGCCGCACTTATCGCTTCTGTATTTGCATTGGCCGCATGCGGCGAGCAAGCTGCTAAACCAGCTGAAACTCCAGCTGCTACCGCTTCTGCTGAAGCTCCTGCCGCTTCCAACTCACAAGCTGCTGCAGAGACTCCTTCTTCAGAACTGCCTGTAATCGATGCTATCGTAACTCACGCTCCGGAAGTTCCACCTCCAACTGATCGCGATCATCCGGCTAAAGTACGCGTTAAAATGGAAACCATCGAAAAAACCATGACCATGGAAGACGGTGTTGAATACCATTACTGGACATTCAACGGCGACGTTCCGGGCCAAATGATCCGTGTACGCGAAGGCGATACCGTAGAAGTAGAATTCTCTAACAATCCTTCTTCTACCGTTCCTCATAACGTTGACTTCCACGCTGCTACCGGTCAAGGCGGTGGTGCAGAAGCTACCTTTACTGCCCCAGGCCACACTTCTACCTTCAGCTTCAAAGCACTGCAAGCCGGTTTGTACATCTACCACTGTGCCGTTGCTCCTGTAGGTATGCACATCGCCAACGGTATGTACGGTTTGATCTTGGTTGAACCTAAAGAAGGTCTGCCTAAAGTGGACAAAGAGTTCTACATTGTACAAGGTGACTTCTATACTAAAGGTAAAAAAGGTGCTCAAGGCCTGCAACCTTTCGATATGGATAAAGCGATTGCTGAACAACCTGAATACGTTGTATTTAACGGTCACGTAGGTTCTATCGCCGGCGACAACGCCCTGAAAGCTAAAGCTGGTGAAACTGTTCGTATGTACGTTGGTAACGGTGGTCCTAACTTGGTATCTTCTTTCCACGTTATCGGCGAAATCTTTGACAAAGTATATGTTGAAGGTGGTAAACTGATTAACGAAAACGTACAAAGTACAATTGTTCCTGCCGGTGGTGCCGCTATCGTTGAATTCAAAGTCGACATTCCAGGCAGCTACACTTTGGTTGACCACTCTATCTTCCGTGCGTTCAACAAAGGTGCTTTGGGTCAATTGAAAGTTGAGGGTGATGAAAACCCTGAAATCATGACCAAAAAACTGAGCGACACCGTTTACCAACCTGCCGGTGCTGCCGCTTCTGCTCCAGCAGCTGCGTCTGGTGCTTCTGAAGCCGCTAAATAATCTCTCGGTTTAATACGCCAAGCCACTGCTGCCCTACTCTTTAGAGCCGCAGTGGCTTCCATCACGATTAATCTTCCTGTTCAATCAGACAGATTGATTTTTCAGACGGCCTTGTTATGATTAGGCTATCTGAAAAATAAATTTCCTGTTTCAATCGATAATAAGGGCGTACCATGAAACTCATACGACTCCTCCTCTTAGGCAGTGCCTTAATCTGCGGCAATACATTTGCTGCCGAAATGGTAAAAATCGAAGGAGGCAGCTACCGTCCTCTCTATCTCAAAAAAGAAACTTCCCTTATTAGAGTCAAACCTTTCCAGCTTGACAAATATCCGGTAACCAATGCTGAATTTGCCGAATTTGTGAAAACACATCCGCAATGGCAAAAAGGCAATATCGGCTCCAAACACGCTGAAAAAGCTTACCTGAAACATTGGGTAAAAAACGGCAGCAACAGTTTTGCGCCTAAAGCCAGCGAACTCAAACACCCTGTAACCAATGTTTCATGGTTCGCCGCAAATGCCTACTGCGTTTCCAAAGGCAAACGTCTGCCGACTATTGACGAATGGGAGTTTGCAGGCTTGGCTTCTGCCACTCAAAAAGACGGCTCTGCCGAGCCTGGCTATAACCGCACCATCTTGGATTGGTATGCAGACGGCGGCCGCAACGGCCTGCGCGACATCGGTAAAAGCAAACCCAACTACTGGGGTGTATATGATATGCACGGCCTGATTTGGGAATGGACTGAAGACTTCAACAGCAGCCAACTCTCTGCCGGCTCGTCCAACACCCAAATGTTCTGTAGCGGCGCATCCGTAGGCTCAAGTGATCCGTCCAACTATGCGGCATTCTTACGCTACGGCATCCGCACCAGCCTGCAGTCCAAATATGTTTTAAATAACTTGGGCTTCCGCTGTGCGAGCAAATAAAGTTTAGTTTTTTATCACCAAAGCAGCTTTGGCGGTACTGAAAGGTATCGCCGCTTTTTTTGGCCGTCTGAAAAGATATGGCGCACAAAGACAAATTGTGGCATAATCCGCCCGTCTTTCTAAAAAGGCACTTAGGAGTTTGCTTAGGTCGTTTGGCTTGGCAAACTTGTCCGAACCTGAAAAGGTTCTTTTATTTTCGGAGTTATCCATCATGGCATTGACCGTAGAACAAAAAGCACAAATTGTTAAAGATTTCCAACGCAAAGAAGGCGATACCGGCTCTTCTGAAGTACAAGTCGCTCTGTTGACTTTCCGTATCAACGACCTGACTCCTCACTTCAAAGCCAACCCTAAAGACCACCACAGCCGTCGCGGCCTGTTGAAAATGGTTAGCCAACGTCGTCGCCTGTTGTCTTACCTGCGTCGTACTCAGCCTGATACTTACCGTACACTGATTACCCGCCTGGGTCTGCGTAAATAATTTATGCTTAAATCAACACCGCCTTCGGGCGGTGTTTTTTATTAACATACCGATGCCGTCTGAAACACAGGCCCACGCTCTGTGTTATACTTCCACACGCTTAAGCAGCAAGGCTTAAACTTCCAATCACTCCTTAAAGCTCCCATCAAAGCGAGAATCTGAATTGTCTGTTCATTCCATGTTGCACTCAGGAAAATTTTGGCTGAAAACCCTGGTTTTCAGCATTACCGCGCTTTTATGCCTCGCGGCGGTATTGAGTGCCTTAATGTTCCGCATATTCAACACAGAAAACATCGACGCGTTTATACAAAAAAACTTTTCCGCCCATGGCTGCCAAATCAAATACAACGCCACTATCGGCAGAAAATGGCTGCCGCGCCCCACGCTAATTTTAAAAGACCTCAGCCTTTCCTCTTCCGAACCTGACACACCGACGCTGAACATCGCCGAGTCCAAAATGGGCTTTGGTTGGAGCAGCCTATGGTCGGATGCGCCCATACTTGAGAAATGGATTCTTTTAAACCCGACACTGACACTGGACTCAAAACACCATCTGCCCGTCTGCCTACAACAAGACCCATCGTCAAAAGAAAGTTTTCAGCTCAACCGCGTCATCATCAATAACGGCAGCATCCGTTATCACAATAAAGAACAAGATATTGCCTTAAACGATCTGCAATTTTCCCTGCGCAGAGCTGATTCAGACGGCCGTCCATTCGATATGAGCGGCACACTGCAAAACATCGGTAACCCCATCAGTTGGCAAGGCATCGGCCATCTTGTACAAGATGATACCGGCTGGAGCGTTCCCGCCCTCAAATTAAACCTGCAAACCGTATTACTCAAAAACAAGCTGGATGCCCAAATCGCAGGCAGCCTTAATTGGCAAAACCAAACCGCCCTTTTGCGCGACTTCAATCTGCAAGCCGAAAGCGACTATCAAAACTTGCATATCAACGCACGTTCTCCCCTCTTGCAATTCAAAAACGGCTATTTGCACCTCAACACACTCAATGGCGCATTGACCGCAGGCAGTGAAAACAACCAATGGGACGGTTCATTCAAACTGGACAAAACCAACCTCTATCCAACCGTTTTGACCGCCGCCAATTTTGAACTCAAAGGCAGCCATAAAAACGACCGCCTCCAAACCAACTTTACCTTTTCCAGCCCGTTGGTTTGGCAAAAAGGCAAAGGCATCGATGCACCAAAACTACACCTCAGCACCCTACAAGACACCATCAACCGCCTTCCCCGCCCCCGATTCATCAGCACCCTCGAAGGACAGGCCAATTTCAGCCTCAATACATGGGAAGGCCGTCTGAAAGGCGCATTTGACAGACAAGCCCTCGCCTTGGCCTTTAAATACCAACGCGATGCCCAACCGCGTCCGCACCTTGACGCCGGTATCGCCTTACAAAAACTCAATCTGACCCCTTACTTGGAAGATCTGAAAACCCAGCCATCACTGAATCTTCCTTCCCTGCTGGCCAAATCCTGGTTGCCCGACATTGAGGCCAACCTCCAAATCGGCAGCATTCAAACTGCCGGCCTGCAATTAGAAAACATCGAATCCCTGCTCACCGCCGATAAAGAACATATCGCCCTACACCGTTTCAAAGCCGGGCTTTATGGCGGCAAAACTGAGGGCGGCCTGAGTATTGCGGCGACCCAACCTGCTTCCTACCACCTTCAGCAAAACGCGAAAGGCATACAAATTCAGCCGCTGTTGCAAGACCTGTTCGGTTTCCACAGCTTTAGCGGCAGCGGCGATGCCGTTATCGATATTCAAACTTCCGGCAACGACCGCGCTCAAATGATACAAGCCCTAAACGGCAGCCTGCTCCTCGATATTACCAACGGCGCATGGCACGGTATCGATATGGACAGCATTCTGAAAAACGGCATCTCTTCGGAAAAAATCGACAACAGCAACCTCAAAACCCCTTTCCATCATTTCATCCTCAATAGCGAAATCGAGAAAGGCATCAGCCATCATATCAACACCGAACTGTTTTCCGACAGCCTGCACGTTGTCAGCAGCGGCTATACCGATTTGAATACCCAAAAGCTGTCTGAAAACCTGCTTATCAGCAACGTGCTGCAACCCAAAAACAAACCGATCCCCCTCAAAATCGGCGGAACCGTACAAAACCCTTCCATTACCCTTGATTACAGCCGCTTGACCAATGGCATGAACACGTCTGCAGAAAAACAAAAAGCCCTGCAAGAAACCATACAAGAACAATGGAAGTGGCTCAAACCGCGCTAGGTTTTCAAATCAAAGGCCGTCTGAAACCCAAAAAGTTTCAGACGGCCTTTTAACAGATACCTTGTCAGAATAAGATGTTCACTTAGGAATGACCATATACACAATCAGTGCAACAATGATGGCAAACCATATCGTCAACATTATCAAGCCTTTTTTGGAGAGTTTTCTTTCTCTCCAATCGAACCTCACTATTTCTACCGTACCCTCAAACATAGACCCAATTATTTCCATCAATATTTACAGTAGAAATTCCAATAAACCCGACATCTACAAACCCAAACTCTCCCAAATCTCATCGATTTTGGCCGTAACGGCAGGGTCTTTTTTGATCACACGCCCCCATTCGCGGTCGGTTTCACCCGGCCATTTGTTGGTCGCATCCAAACCCATTTTGCCACCGAGTCCGCTGACGGGGCTAGCGAAGTCGAGGTAGTCAATAGGTGTATTTTCCATCAAAACAGTGTCGCGTACTGGGTCCATGCGCGTGGTTACCGCCCAGATGACTTCTTTCCAGTCGCGCACGTTTACATCGTCATCGACCACGATGATGAATTTGGTGTACATAAACTGGCGCAGGAACGACCAGCAACCCATCATCACGCGCTTGGCGTGTCCGGCGTACTGTTTTTTCATGCTGACCACCGCCATGCGGTAGGAACAGCCTTCGGGCGGCAGGTAGAAATCGGTAATTTCGGGGAACTGCTTTTGCAAAAGCGGTACGAACACTTCGTTCAACGCCACGCCCAAAACGGCAGGCTCATCGGGCGGTTTACCCGTGTAGGTGGAATGGTAAATCGGGTTTTCTCGCATGGTGATGCGTTCGACCGTGAACACGGGGAAATGATCCTGCTCGTTGTAATAGCCCGTGTGGTCGCCGTATGGGCCTTCCAACGCGGTTTCGTTCGGATGAATAACGCCTTCCAATACAATTTCGGCACGGGCAGGCACTTGCAAATCATTGCCGATACATTTCACCAGTTCCGTCCG
This sequence comes from Neisseria sp. HMSC073G10, assembly GCF_001812605.1. Taxonomy (NCBI): domain Bacteria; kingdom Pseudomonadati; phylum Pseudomonadota; class Betaproteobacteria; order Neisseriales; family Neisseriaceae; genus Neisseria; species Neisseria sp. HMSC073G10. Next base: position 181,096 of record NZ_KV809488.1, read on the forward strand.
CGAACCGCGCAGCAGTCCGGCAAACTGGTATTCGCTCAAGGTATCGGGAACAGGCGTTACCGCGCCCAAAATGGTGGCGGGGTCGCAACCGAGCACGACCGCGACGGGATACGGCGTATCGGGATTGAGTTTGCGGAATTCCTGATAATCCAATGCGCCGCCGCGATGCGACAGCCAGCGCATAATCAGCTTGTTCTTGCCGATTAATTGCTGGCGGTAAATGCCTAAGTTCTGGCGTTTTTTGTTTGGTCCGCGCGTGACGGTCAAACCCCATGTTACCAGCGGCGCAACGTCTTCCGGCCAGCAATGCTGAATCGGAAGTTTATACAAATCAACGTCTTCGCCTTCCCATACAATTTCCTGACACGGCGCGTTTTTCACCACGTTCGGCGCCATGCTCCAAATATCTTTCAGCAGCGGCAATTTAGAAAACGCGTCTTTAATGCCTTTGGGCGGTTCGGGTTCTTTCAAATACGCCAGCGTCTGCCCGATTTCGCGCAGCTTGGACACACTGTCCGCCCCCATGCCCAGCGCCACGCGTTCGGGCGTGCCAAACAGATTCGCCAACACGGGATAATCGTAGCGCGTACCGTCGGGCTTAATCGGGTGTTCAAACAACAGCGCCGGCCCTTCGGCACGCAGCACGCGGTCGGCGATTTCGGTCATTTCCAAATGCGGCGACACCGGATGCTGAATGCGCTTGAGTTTGCCATCGGCTTCCAATCCGGCGATAAATTCTCGCAAATCTCTGTATTTCATGATTTCATTTTCCTGAACAGGCCGTCTTAAAACAGACCGCCATTTCGGGTTTGAAAGATAAACCAGCGGCTATTGTACCTGCCAAATCCGTCCATATCCCAACTTTCCGCGTCCGAATTTCCATATTTTTTGCAAACTACCGTCAAATTTAAACAATATCTGCTTGTGATTGCTTTCAGACGGCCTTATCTTTGGTAGAATTCCAACTTAATCCAGTCATCAATCAATATCTATCGTGGGACGGCGGCCATGTTTGCATTTTTAGAATCTTTTTTCGTTGAATACGGCTATGCGGCCGTGTTTTTCGTTTTGGTTATTTGCGGCTTCGGCGTGCCGATTCCTGAAGATTTGACGCTGGTAACCGGCGGCGTGATTTCCGGCCTGGGTTATACCAACTCGCATATTATGTTTGCCGTCGGCATGCTCGGCGTATTGGTAGGCGACGGATTTATGTTTGCGGCCGGCCGGATTTGGGGACAAAAAATCCTTAAATTCAAACCGATTGCACGCGTGATGACGCCCAAACGCTATGCCCAAGTACAGGAAAAATTTGACAAATACGGCAACTGGGTTTTATTTGTCGCACGTTTCCTGCCCGGCCTGCGTACCGCCGTTTTCGTGACCGCCGGCATCAGCCGTAAGGTTTCCTACCTGCGCTTTATCCTGATGGACGGCTTGGCCGCGCTGATTTCTGTTCCGGTTTGGATTTATCTGGGCGAATACGGCGCACGCAATACCGACTGGCTGATGAAAAAAATGCACAGCCTGCAATCCGGTATCTTTGCGGTACTGGGCATAGGCGCAGTCATTGTCGGCTGGATTTGGTGGAGAAAACACCGCCGCCATACCTTCTTCCGTGAAAAATTACACGAAAAACGCGCTGAAAAAGCCAAAAAACAAGCCAATCAATAAACCTTTCCAGGCCGTCTGAAACACTTCCCCGCTTTCAGACGGCCTCTATCATTGACCCAAAACACCATGAAACAAAAAATCTTTGTCCTCTACACCGGCGGCACCATCGGCATGACCCAAAGCAGCGCCGGCCTGCGCCCCGACACCGCGCTCGTCGATAAAGCCCTTGCCCCCTTTTCAGACGGCCTTGATTTCGAATGGCACGTTTGCCAGCTGCTCATCGATTCTTCCGCGGTAACGCTGCAAAACCAACGCAACTGGCTGGAGCTTATTATCGCCAAACTGCCTGACTATGACGGCATTTTGGTGTTGCACGGCACGGATACCATGGCATACACCGCCAACCTCTTCTCCCTTTCGCTGCAAGGCTTGGACAAACCTATTATCCTGACCGGCTCGCAATGGCCTTACGATGCCGCCAACAGCGATGCGCCGCGCAACCTTGCCACCGCCGTTTCCGCCTTCTCGCTCAAGCTCAAACAAGTGGCCATTGCCTTTGACGGCAAACTCTTCCCCGCCGTCGGCAGCAGCAAGGTCAGCACCGAGACCGCCGCAGGTTTTGACAACCTGCATTTTGGCGCACTCGCAGAATGGGATGAAAACAAAGGTTGGCACAATATTCGTACCGCCCCGACCCAACATTCAGACGGCCTCAAACCGCGTCTTCCAAATCCTGAAGCCAAAGTTTCCGTCCGCACGCTGATTCCCGGTTATGCCGCACAAGAACTTTCAGACGGCCTGCCCTATCTTTCCGCCCAAGCCCTAATCCTGCAAAGCTACGGCCACGGAAATGCGCCAAGCAACGATGCGTTTGTCCGATCCGTCCAAGCCTTTACGCAACAAGGAAAATTGCTGCTCAACATCAGCCAAGTGCCGCAAGGTTGCGCCGCCGCCGTCTATGCCCAAGGCGATGCTTTGCGTCAGGCAGGTATTATCAACGGCGGCAAATGCAACCTTGAAACCGCCACTGCGCTGATGACCCTTGCCGTATCCCATGACTGGAATGCGGATATGATGCAACAAGAATTGCGACAATTAAATCTGCTGTAAACCCGCCATTAAACATGACTTTCACCGACACCCACTGCCATCTTGCCGACCCCAAACTTGCCGATACGCTGCCTGCAGTGCTTGCCGATGCACAAGCCGTCGGCGTGGCTCGTTTTATCGTACCGGCTACATCTCCAAATGATTGGCAGGCAGTTGCGCAGTTGGAGAGGCCGTCTGAAAACATCCATATCGCTTTGGGTATCCATCCGTGGTTTTCAGACGGCATTGATGAAACAGCGTTTCAACAATTAGAAACCGAACTGATCCAACATCCGCAGGCATGGGTTGGCGAAATCGGCTTGGATTTTTATGGCAAAGAGCAAACCCAAGCACAACGCGACACGCAAACCGACGTCTTTATCCGCCAACTCATCCTCGCCCAACACCTCAACCGCCGCGTCATCATCCATAATCTGAAAGCCACCGCCGCCATTGCCGCCGCCGTCAAAACCGCCGGTTTCACACGAGGCGGTATCGTTCACGCCTTCTCCGGCAGCGTAGAAGAAGCGCGGATTTTGGTGAAACTCGGCTTCAAAATCGGCATAGGCTCGCTATTGCTCAATCCCAATGCCAAAAAAGTCCGCATTGCCTTACAAGCTTTAAACGACACGGATTTCGTTCTCGAAACCGACAGTCCTTTCATGCTCGGCCAAGAAACCAACACACCAGCCAACATCCGACGTATCGCCGAAATTGCCGCAGAACTGCGTGGCGTACCGCTGGCGCAACTGGCTGAAATCACCGAGCAAAACGTGGATTCCCTGCTCCATACTTTCCCTTGATATGCCGACCTCAAGGCATCAAAAAGCCTTGCCCGGCCATTTCGTTTCCAAACCGACACACTCTGCCCTCCCTACCCCATATTCATGAATAAAAAGCGATACAAGGCCGTCTGAAAAAATGTTTTTGGCACAAAATATCGTTCACTCCGTCATCTCGGCTTTTTAACACCGTATTTTCCCTTTGATTGATAAAAAGTATTACGCATATTATTGGGCAAACTTTTTATTTACGTTAAAATATGCTTTTTTTTGATAATAAGGCCGTCTGAAACAGGCGGAAAATACTTATGGCAGAACAATATACACACTCCTCTACTTGGAAAAGCAAAATCAATGCTCTCGGCCCGGGTATCATGATGGCTTCGGCGGCAGTCGGCGGCTCGCACCTGATTGCCTCCACGCAGGCAGGCGCACTTTACGGCTGGCAGCTTGCGCTGATTATCATTCTGACCAACCTGTTCAAATACCCTTTTTTCCGCTTCAGCGCACATTACACGCTGGACACGGGCAAAAGCCTGATTGAGGGCTATGCCGAAAAAAGCCGCGTTTATTTGTGGGTATTTTTGATTTTATGTATTGCATCAGCAACGATTAATGCCGGTGCAGTCGCCATCGTTACCGCCGCCATCGTCAAAATGGCGATCCCGTCGCTGACTTTCGATGCCGGCATGGTGTCCGTCATGATTATGGTTTCCTGCCTGCTGATTTTGGCAAGCGGCCGCTATAAAGCATTGGACAACGTTTCCAAAATCATCATCGTCAGCCTGACGATCGCCACCGTCGCCGCGGCAGCCGTGGCCATGTCTCGCGGCATGCAGATGAAACCCGACTTTATCGAGCCTACCCCATGGACGCTGACCGGCTTGGGCTTCTTAATCGCGCTGATGGGCTGGATGCCTGCGCCGATTGAAATTTCCGCCATCAACTCTTTGTGGGTAACTGAAAAACAACGCATCAACCCTTCCAGCTACCGCGACGGTATTTTCGACTTCAACGTCGGCTACATTACCAGCGCGATTTTGGCGGTCGTTTTCCTCGCCTTGGGTGCATATGTACAATACGGCAACGGCGAGGAAGTGCAAATGGCCGGTGGCAAATATGTCGGCCAGCTGATTAATATGTACGCCGTGACCATCGGCGACTGGTCTCGTCCATTAGTGGCATTTATCGCCTTCGCCTGCATGTACGGCACCACCATTACCGTAGTGGATGGCTACGCCCGCGCGATTGCCGAACCGGTACGCCTGTTGCGCGGTAAAGACAAAACCGGCAACGTCGAACTGTTTGCTTGGAACATTTGGGTCGCAGGCTCAGGCTTGGCCGTGATTTTTTGGTTCAACAGCGCAATGGCGGAACTGCTCAAATTCGCCATGATTACCGCCTTCGTTGCCGCCCCTGTGTTCGCTTGGCTGAACTACCGCCTCGTCAAAGGCGACAAACGTCACAAACTGACGATGGGCATGAACTTCCTCGCCATTATCGGTTTGATTTATTTGACCGGCTTTACCGTTTTGTTCCTGCTGAACCAAACAGGCATCTTGGCTGCGCCTAAATAAGCCCATATAAAAAAGGCCGTCTGAAACTTAAAAACAGGTTTCAGACGGCCTTTCTAATCAATCATATCTTTTTGAATTTTCATTCAAACCCATTATAATGACTCCTTATTTCGCCGTTGCAGACCACCCGACGGCATCCGTATTTTGGAAAATTTATGAAGCCGTCTATCTTAGAAAAACTACAACAACTCAGCGATCGACTGGAAGAAGTCACGCATTTGCTCGGTCAGCCTGAAGCCACGTCCGACATGGACAACTACCGCAAACTCACACGCGAACACGCCGAACTGACCCCCGTCGTCGAAGTCTTCCAAAACTACCAACTGGCGCAAAGCGACTTGGCAGATGCCGAAGAATTGCTGTCTGACCCTGAAATGAAAGACTTTGCCGCTGAAGAAATCGAAGCGGCCAAAGCCAAAATTGACGAACTCGATACCGAATTGCAAAAACTGCTGCTGCCAAAAGATGCCGATGACGATAAAAATATCTTTATCGAAGTGCGCGCCGGTACCGGTGGCGACGAAGCCGCGCTGTTTGCTGGCGATTTGCTGCGTATGTACAGCCGCTACGCCGAGCGCAACCGCTGGCAGGTTGAAATCGTTTCCGCCAACGAAAGCGAATTAGGCGGCTATAAAGAAGTCATCGCCCGCATTATCGGCTTGGGTGCATACAGCCGTCTGAAATTTGAATCCGGCGGCCACCGCGTGCAACGCGTTCCTGCCACCGAAAGCCAAGGCCGTATCCACACTTCAGCCTGTACCGTCGCCGTCATGCCCGAAGCGGACGAACTCGAAGACATCGAGTTGAACCCCGCCGACCTGCGCATCGACACCTTCCGCGCATCCGGCGCAGGCGGTCAGCACATCAACAAAACCGACTCCGCCGTCCGCATTACCCACTTACCGACAGGCATGGTAGTCGAATGCCAAGACGGCCGCAGCCAACACGCCAACAAAGCGCAGGCGATGAAAGTCCTCGCCGCCCGCCTGAACGACGCGCAAAAACGTGAAGCCCAAGCCAAAGAAGCCGCCGAACGCAAATCCCTGATCGGCAGCGGCGACCGCAGCGAGCGCATCCGCACCTACAACTACCCACAAGGCCGCGTGACCGACCACCGCATCAACCTTACCCTACACAAACTGGATTTTGTGATGGACGGCGACTTGGAAGAAATCACCAATGCCCTGATTGCCGAGCATCAAGCCGAGCTTTTGGCGGCAATGGGGGATTGATATTTGCCTCACTCTGATCATCATTACCAATATAAAAGCCGTCTGAAATGTAAATTTCAGACGGCTTTTATTTAAAAACAAACAAACCTATAAAACAGTATTTATTTTGAGATTTGCTCCAAGGTCTGGATCATCAATAATTTAAAAGACTGTTGTAAAGGTTCAGGAAGTTGTAAAAAAATCAGTTCGACCGGCATTTCTTCTAAATCCTTTAATGTATTGTTTTGCTGTCTTTCCAAGTATTCTGCTAGCAGAAAAATAGACGAAACACGGCATCCCAATGCATCAGCAAGATATTTTAAGATAGCCTCACTGTATCCTTGATTACCATTCTCAAGATTGGAGATATTACTTTTCGAAGTATTTGCAAAATCAGCAAGTTGCTGCTGTGTCCAACCTTTTTGTTTTCTCAAAAATCTAATTGCACGACTTATATTCATGCAAAAGATATTAGAGAGAAATAGATTCAATTGAAATTGTATTGCTGTACTTCTTGACATAAAAATACTTAAATGCAATACTTCATACAGTTTTACTGTACTTTTCTATTTTTATCAAACTTTAAATCTTGAGGTGACCAAATGAAAATTAAACACTATCTCTTTGCTGGGATTTTACCAGTGATGTTATTAACTGGTTGTATGGGGGGCTTACCTTCATGCGGTTCAAGTGATGCAGAAGATTTGGTTAAAAAAATCATTAACCAACGCTCATTTCTTTTAGGTCAATTTGTTTCATTGGATGATGTGGAAGAAACTGCCGTTAATCATGATGCCGAAATAAGAGTATGTTCTGCCAAATTGACCACAACAAAAGGAAGTGAAAACATCACTTACTCAATCAAATGGCAGAATAAAGATAAAAGTAGTTTCTACTTAGAAATCAATTAAATATTAGGAGTGATACAAATGAAGGGACAAATTTTAGACTTTTCAATTCAAAACGGTGGTGGTCTGATCAACGGGGAGGATGGTAAGCGTTATCCATTTAAAAGCGAAGAATGGAAAGAACAAAACATTCCTACTCGAGGCATGAATGTTGATTTTGATATTAATGGAGATGGTCAGGCTATTGGTATTTACAAGGCACTAAATAGCAGTTCATCTAATAATGTCGTAAATGCATTCAATACTGTGGCGCAATCCAGAAATGAAAATGGACAATTATCACTGTTTGCCTTATTTTTGGAAACGCTATCTAAACGTTATGCACAATTTTCAGGGAGAGCATCCAAACGAGAATTTTGGGGATATACACTCTTTAGAATAATTGCAGATTTTTCCATTTTTATTGTCGCAATAATAATGTCTGAAATTAGCAGAAGTCTTGGAGATATTTTCTTCCTCCTATATTACCTATTTGCTCTAGCTGTAATTATTCCATCTTTATCTGTCGTTATTCGACGTCTCCATGATATAGGAAAATCAGGTTGGTGGTTTCTCATTATACTTATTCCTATTATTGGCCCAATCTGGCTAATTGTTTTGATGTGCCAACCATCCTTCAATGGGGATAATCAATGGGGTAGTATGCCTGAAAACTAACCTTCTAGAGTAAGGCCATCTGAAACAAAAATTTCAGATGGCCTTTCCCAATGAATTAATCAAACTTTGTCTTACTCATTTCTATTTTACTGATACTCTAATACTTCCAAAAATTATGACTTAACCTTCAATCACTGATCTCCATTTCTAAATTACCTGAATACCAGAATTTCCCCTATGAACAGTATATTTAAAATAGTGCGATCTTTTTTAAAATTAAAAAATATTTATTTTGAGTAAATATATAAACCGACACTTTTAGAGAAAATCATGATGCCCTGATTGCCGAGCATCAAGCCGAGCTTTTGGCAGCAATGGGGGATTGATGGATTTGGTCCATTGCGTTTATACTTTTCAGATGGCCTGATGACATATGTCAATATGGCTGTGTATATGTTATCCCAAAGTGATAAAATGCAGCACCAGCTGCGCCCCAGCAACACCCTTCTACAATTAACGAAAGAGAGGACACAAAATGGCAAAAATCCTGATCGCACCGGTATCTACCGGCCTGAGCGCCGATGCAGCGGCAAAAGCATTTGCAGCGGCATTGAATGCGCAAGTTTTCCAAGCCGTTGACTCCACTACAGAAGCCCTGTTGGCTCAAGGCAAGAGCGACGACTGGTTTGACGCACTTGTCGGTAAAGTTGCCGCATTAAACGCAGATAACCTCGTTATCGAAGGCATCACTCCTGATGCGGACAAATTGTTCTTGGCAGGCAAAAACGTCGAATTAGCGCTGTCTTTGGACGCAGGCGTTGTATTGGCGCTGAAATCCGACAACACCGACGCAGCCGCCGTTACCCAACAATTAAACCTCACCAAACAGCTCTACACCAACTCCCCGGGCTTATTGGAAGGCTTTATCATTGACGGCGCAGCCGCTGCTTTAGGCGCACAAGTTGCCGAGCAAACCGGCCTGACTTTCTTCGGCTCCAGCGACAAACTGCAAGACGTATCCGCTTTGGCCAAACGCGAAGCCAAACGCCTGTCTCCAGCCCAATTCCGTTACAACCTGATCGATTTCGCACGCAAAGCCGATATGCGTATCGTTCTGCCTGAAGGCGCCGAACCACGCACCGTCGCTGCCGCTGCTATCTGTCACGAAAAAGGCATCGCCCGTTGCGTACTGTTGGCTACCCGAGAAGAAGTTGAAGCCGTTGCGAAAGAGCGCGGCATCTCCCTGCCTGATTCTTTGGAAATCATTGATCCTGCTTCTTTGGTTGAGCAATACGTCGAGCCGATGTGCGAATTGCGCAAATCCAAAGGCCTGACTCCGGAAGATGCCCGCAAACAGCTGCAAGACACCGTCGTACTGGGTACCATGATGATGGCTCAAAACGACGTAGACGGTTTGGTTTCCGGTGCAGTCCACACTACTGCCAACACCATCCGCCCTGCCCTGCAACTGATTAAAACCGCTCCGGGTGCAAGCCTTGTATCCAGCGTATTCTTCATGTTGCTGCCTAACCAAGTATTGGCATTTGCCGACTGCGCGGTTAATCCGAACCCAACGCCTGAACAACTGGCCGACATCGCCATTCAATCTGCCGACAGTGCCAAAGCCTTCGGTATCGATCCCAAAGTGGCCATGATTTCCTACTCTACCATCAACTCAGGCAGCGGCCCTGATGTCGATGCAGTAATCGAAGCAACCAAACTGGCTAATGAAAAACGCCCTGATTTGGCCATCGAAGGTCCGTTGCAATACGATGCGGCTACCGTTCCATCTATCGGTCAATCCAAAGCTCCGGGCAGCGCTGTTGCCGGTCAAGCAACCGTTTTGGTTTTCCCAGACCTCAATACCGGCAACTGTACTTACAAAGCCGTACAACGCAGCGCCAACGTCCTGAGCGTAGGCCCGTTATTGCAAGGTTTGCGCAAACCGGTTAACGACTTGTCCCGCGGCGCATTAATTGAAGACATCGTCTTCACCATCGCCCTGACTGCCGTTCAAGCCAAACAAATGCAAGGCTGATTGACAAGCTGATGCTTTGAAATCAAAGGCCGTCTGAAACCGATGTTTCAGACGGCCTTTCGTATCTTTGCGCCAACTATATTATAATTCGCCATTATTTTCTGAAAGACTGCCCCAATGACTGCCTACCAGCAACAACTAGCCGACAAAAAGCAATATCTTCAGCAACTTTTCCAAGGACTGGATTTCCCTGAAATCGAAGTCTTTAAATCTCCGGAACAGCATTACAGAATGCGTGCCGAGTTCCGTATCTGGCATGAGGGTGGCAAAATGTTTTACGCCATGTTTGAACGAGGGCAAAAGGCAAGCGGGACAAGTCTGATCCGTTGCGACCAATTTCCTGCCGCATCCGAATCCATCAATGCCTTGATGCCGAAACTGATTGAAGCCGCATCCAATCATCCCGAGCTGAAAAACCGCTGGTACGCCGTCGAATTTTTGTCCACCTTAAGCGGCGAAATGCTGGTTACCATGATTTACCACAAGAAGCTGAACGAAGCATGGCAACAAGCCGCGCAAGAGCTGGCGCACAATTTGGGCATTCACATCATCGGCCGCAGCCGCGGACAAAAAATCGTATTGAGCCAAGATTTTGTGACCGAAGCGTTGGAAGTCAATGGCAAGACCTTCCGCTATCGTCAAATCGAGGGCAGCTTTACCCAACCCAATGCCCAAGTATGCCAAAAAATGCTGACGTGGGCGTGTGATGCCGCACAAAACTTAGGCAAAGACATGCTTGAGTTGTACTGCGGCAACGGCAATTTCACCCTGCCGCTTTCACAACATTTCAATCAGGTGCTGGCAACCGAAGTTTCCAAAACTTCCGTCAACGCCGCCCAATGGAATATTGAAGCCAACCAAATTACCAATCTTAAAATCGCCCGCCTGTCTGCGGAAGAATTTACCGAAGCCTACACGCAAAACCGTGAATTCCGCCGCCTGCAAGAACAAGGCATTGACTTGAAAAACTATGATTTTTCAACTATTTTTGTCGATCCTCCTCGCGCCGGCGTTGATGATGAGACGCTCAAATTGGTTGCCCGATTCGACAACGTCCTCTATATTTCCTGCAATCCTGAGACCCTGCGCGCCAACCTCGACACGCTCTGTCAAACCCATACCATCGAACGCGCCGCCCTGTTCGACCAATTCCCATTTACCCACCATATCGAAAGCGGTGTTTGGTTGAAGAAGAAAAAATAAAACCATACAAAAAGGCCGTCTGAATGTTCAGACGGCCTTTAATTAACAGCATATTAAGCGATTTTCAAATCAATCCGCTTCCAAAACCACTTTCATGGCTTGGTTTTCAGCAGCGTGTTTGAACACGTCGTAGGCTTTTTCCAATTCGCTGAATTTGAAACGGTGGGTCAGCATTTTGGTGTAATCCACTGAGCTGCTGGAAATGGCTTTCATCAGCATTTCGGTGGTATTCGCGTTAACCAGGCCTGTTGTGATGGCAAGGTTTTTAATCCACAGTTTTTCCAGTTTGAAATCAACGGATTGACCATGTACACCAACCACAGCAATATGGCCGCCGGGTTTCACGAGGTCTTGACACATATTCCAAGTCGCAGGGATACCGACCGCTTCAATGGCGCAATCTACGCCGTCTTCGCCAACGATAGCGGCAACTTGCTTGCTCACATCGCCGGAAGCAGGGTTGATAGTATGGGTCGCGCCCAATTCTTTCGCCAGTTTCAAGCGGTTTTCGTCCATATCGCAAACGATAATGGCGGCAGGACTATACAGTTGTGCAGTCAACAACGCAGACATACCGACAGGGCCGGCACCTGCAATGAATACGGTATCGCCAGGTTTCACATCACCATATTGCACGCCGATTTCGTGGGCGGTCGGCAAAGCATCGCTCAACAGCAGGGCAACTTCTTCGTTGACGTTGTCAGGCAGCGGAACCAAGCTGTTGTCGGCATAAGGCGTACGGACGTATTCGGCCTGAGTACCGTCAATCATATAGCCCAAGATCCAACCGCCGTTGCGGCAGTGTGAATAAAGTTGGATTTTACAGTTGTCGCAAGTACAGCATTTGCTGACACATGAAATAATGACTTTATCACCGACTTTGATGTTTTTTACAGCATCGCCGACTTCTTCTACAATACCGATGCCCTCATGACCGAGGATACGACCGTCGGCAACTTCAGGGTTTTTTCCCTTCCAAATACCCAAGTCGGTACCGCAAATCGTAGTTTTAACGATTTTGACGACTGCATCGGTCGGATCGATAATTTGAGGGCGGGGTTTTTCTTCGAAACGGATGTCGTTTGCGCCATGATAAACCATTGCTTTCATGTGAATCTCCTTGAGCGGTTAATAAACTTTAACAATACAGCGTAAATCTACGTTAACTATATTTATATACCCCTCCACTATATAAGTCAATTCTGATTATTATTTCGTATGTTATATTACAACATACTGTTTTAAAAATAAATAATTAAAAAGTAAATATTAATGAACACACCCACATCCTTTGCACGACGACTCATCGATTGGCAACGGCAGCATGGTCGTCACGACTTGCCTTGGCAGGTCAAAGACCCCTATTCCGTCTGGCTTTCAGAAATCATGCTCCAACAAACGCAGGTTGCTACCGTATTGGACTACTATCCGCGTTTCTTAACCAAATTCCCAACCGTGCAATCGCTTGCCGCTGCGCCGCAAGACGAGGTTTTATCCTTGTGGGCAGGCTTGGGCTATTACAGCCGCGCACGCAACCTGCACAAAGCCGCGCAACAAGTCGTCGGACAATTCGGCGGCATCTTTCCTTCCGAGCGCAAGGACTTGGAAACACTCTGCGGCGTAGGCAGAAGTACCGCTGCCGCCATTTCTGCCTTTGCTTTCAACCGACGAGAAACCATCTTGGACGGCAACGTCAAACGCGTTCTCTGCCGTGTCTTTGCCCAAGACGGCAATCCGCAAGATAAGAAATTTGAAAACTCGCTTTGGACGCTTGCCGAAAGCCTGCTGCCGTCTGAAAACACTGATATGCCTGCCTACACGCAAGGCTTGATGGATTTGGGCGCAACCGTCTGCAAACGGACAAAACCTTTGTGTCATCAATGTCCTATGGCAGACATCTGCGAAGCAAAAAAACAAAACCGCATTGACGAACTGCCTCGCAAAAAAACTGCTCCCGAAGTGCAAACCCTACCGCTTTACTGGCTGATTATTCATAACACTGACGGCGCATTATTGCTTGAAAAACGCCCTGCCAAAGGCATTTGGGGCGGTCTGTATTGCGTACCCTGTTTTGAAAAATTAGACGATTTGTATGCTTACGCCAAACGCTTCGGCATTGTTTCAGACGGCCTTGAAGAACAAACCACGTTTACCCACCGCCTGACCCACCGCTTATTGATGATTACCCCTTTTCAGACGCAACAAAGGCCGTCTGAACATCTTTCAGACGGCCTTTGGGTATCAGCGGAACATTTGGCAGATTATGGTTTGCCCAAACCTTTAATCAAATATTTGGCTAAAGGCTAAACCGCCCTATTCCACAATCTCTTTAAATACAACTTCTTTTCCGCCGCGAATCAGTACGGCAAACCCGTCGCCAATTTGCCAGCGCGAGCTTGGATTGGCGTACTCGACACCCTGACTGCGCAAGCGGACTTGCACCAGTTTCTCAACCGTATTGCCTTCACGCAGCTCAACCATCATCGGGCTGTGGCTGTTGATATAAATTGCAGTAATCGTCCGACCTTGTACGGATTGATAACGGACAGAATACGTCTGCGCCTGTGCAATGACCGGTAAAGGCGCGTCAGGGCGAACGGCCTTATAAGAACCGCACGCAGCGCACAAACTCACGCACAAAGCGCAGATGATTTTGTTCAACATAGGCATAGATTAGTAATGGTGATGCGGAATCTCGCCATCAAGACGGTAATAAGTGCCACAATATGGGCATTCAATCTCACTGTTGGACTGAATCGGCAAGAACACACGCGGATGGCCGTTCCATGTTTCATGATTAGGGCCGGAGCAATGCAGCGGCAAATCCTGCGGCTTGATGACTACAACGTTTTTTTCAGACTGTGTACTCATGGTTTGGTTCCTCACTATGTTTTCTTATCTTCCGATATTGTAAAGCAAAACGGCCAGTAGGTTCAGACTGAAAACATTATATAATCACTTTTTTCAGACGGCCTTTAATGATTATGACTACCCTGCTCCGCCTTCAAGATTTCGATACTTCCGATTCCGCTTCATTTCTTTATACACTCAGCGCAGCCTATTTGGATCAAACCGAACAGGCAGGCGACGAGGAAATGTCCGGCCTCAACGACGAACAGCATACATTGACCGCCCTTTGCTATCTCGACAGCCAGGTTCAAGAAGGCGGCTTCGTACAGCTTATCGCTTCAGGATACGGAGAATACATCTTCGGCAATCCGGTTGCCGACAGCCTGCGCCGCTGGCGCATCAAGCCGATACCGAAAATCTTAGACAAAGCCAAAGCCCTGTACGAAAAACACGGCGAAGCCATTGAAAAAATGGCGGACGAACAACAAGATTTCGACGAAATCCGCAAAGCTTTTCCCGATTTTGAAGAGCTTGACGGCGATTATTATGATGTTGTCGATAAAGACTTGGAAACTGCAGCAGCGTACGTTCAGGCAAATTGGGATAAATTTGCCAAACTGTCAGACTGAAACCATAAAACTTTGCCGGTTTGAATCATCTGTTCAAACCGGCAAAATCATCAATACGTCAAATTAACGTTTGTTTTTCTGATAAATCGGCATCACTTCAGGCAACATTTTGCGGATTGCATTGATACGCGCCTGATTGGTCGGGTGGGTCGACAAAATAGCCAATGAGCTGCCGCCCTGTACTTTGTTCATTTTTTCCCACACACTTACCGCAGCCTCAGGATTGTAGCCTGCTTCAGCCATCAAACGCACACCGCCGGCATCCGCTTCGCTTTCCTGATGGCGTGAGAACGGTTTGGTTGCCAACAAATCTGCACCCAAGCCGACCAAATCGCCATCCACACCGGTTGAGCTGGCCAAAATCGAACCGCCCAAGCCGGTCAATACTTGTCCGCCCAAAGCTTTTTTGCTGTGTTCCAACAGAGCATGGGTCATTTCATGGCCGACAACAGCGGCAATTTCATCATCAGTCAGCTTCAATTTCTCTACTATACCGGTGTACACGGCCATTTTACCGCCTGGCATTGCCCATGCGTTCATTTCATCACTGCGGATAACGTTCATCTGCCAGTTGAAAGGCACGCCGGTTTTGTTGGCGCGCTCAGCATGAGGACGCAAACGTGCAAACACGCGTTGAACGCGTTGAGCAGTTGGAGATGAAACATCCAAAGCTTTTTGACCACGTGCTTTTTGAATGACTTGTGTGTAACTTTTAGCCGCGTCTTCATTTAAAGTCGCAGTATCGTAGCCAACCATATCTGCTACAGAAGTACAGCCGGTCAATGCCAAAATCACGCCCATGCCGGCCCAATATTTTTTATTCCATTTTTTCAACATGTTTTCTCTCTGTGTTTTAAAATTAATGTAACAACATTGTACCCAAATTTAATACTCTTTACACAAAAGGCCGTCTGAACGGTTTCAGACGGCCTTTAAGCGTAATATTTAAGAGCGACGCTGCAACATCCAAGACTCAATCTTACGCGCATCATTTACGCGGGTTGTGGAAGACGGAGAGTTGAGCAACACAATGGTAATCGGCTGATTCTGTACATTGGCCTTAACCACCATAGAACGTCCTGCCTCGCGGATATAGCCGGTTTTCTGCAATTCAATATTCCAGCTGCCTTCACGCACCAAGGCATTGGAGTTTTTGTAGTTTTGACGACCATTTGCCGTCCAAACCGAGCCGTAATTTGAAGTAGAATTTTTACGGATCAGCGGATATTTGCTTGCTGCCGCAACCATGCGATTCAAATCGCGTGCAGTGGAAACGTTTTGGAAATTCAAACCGGTAGGCTCATAGAAACGACTGCTGGTCATACCCAGGCTTTGCGCTTTGGCATTCATAGCCGCAACAAATGCGCTCATACCGCCCGGATACGTACGGCCCAATGCATGAGTAGCACGGTTTTCACTGCTCATCAGGCTCAGGTGCAACAGTTCGCCGCGTGTCAGCGTCGTGCCGATGCTCAAACGGCTGCCCGTACCTTTCAAACGGTCGATTTCAGCCTCGGTAATCGTAATAGGCTCGTTCATATCCAGATGCGCATCCAAAACCACCATCGCGCTCATCAATTTGGAAATAGAGGCAATCGGCATGACACGATCAGGGTTTTTCTGATACAGCACTTCACCGGTTTTATTATTGAAAATCAAAGCAGATTGCGAAGACAGCAGAGGACCTGCCAAAGCGGCTTGAGCTTCGACTTGGTCGGCATGACTCAATGCAAAAGCTTCCAGCGGGTCATTTTGCACTGGGAAATTTTGCTCCAAAAATTGTCCCAATACATCCATATCATTGGCAACGGCAGGCGCAGAAGCAAAGGCCAATGCCACACCTGTCCATACCATTCCTAAAGTTTTATAGAATTTCATATCTGCCAATTCAAAAAAAAATACATTTAATTCAACATTCTGTTAAATTTTTCGCTAATTGTAAAGCGAGTTGAGAAAACTTTGCGTTTGTTTGCGAGATATTCAAATCCAACGTCCGCATCTGTTTCTTAGACGATACGGCGCAATGCCTGCTCTGATTTGAAAAAACACAAGATAGTCATTATACTTAGGCTCCTTTGTCAGAGGCATTCCCTCAATCCGGCAATACGCCCGAAATATCTGTTCCCCCTTTACAACACAGCCTCCATACAACCATACGAAGAAATTATTATGTCTGAAGAAAAACGCACCTGTTCATTCTGCGGGAAGTCCGAAAACGACGTTAAAAACCTGATCGAAGGCGAACACGCCTTCATCTGCAACGAATGTGTAGAAACTTGCGGCATAATGCTGCAAGACAACGAGTTCGGCGAAATTGAAAACGAGCTTGTCAAAGCGAAAGAAGAAAACGCCGAGAAAAAACTGCCTACCCCGGCCGAAATCGTTGCCAACCTCAACGACCACGTTATCGGTCAGGAACACGCAAAAAAAGCGTTGGCAGTATCGGTTTACAACCACTACAAACGCCTGCGCCACCCGAAAGCGGAGGGCAAAGTCGAGTTGTCCAAATCCAATATCCTGCTCATCGGCCCTACCGGATCAGGTAAAACCCTGTTGGCGCAATCTTTGGCGCGCAAACTGGATGTACCTTTTGTCATGGCGGATGCCACAACTTTAACCGAAGCCGGTTATGTCGGTGAAGACGTCGAACAAATCATCACCAAACTTTTGGGTAAATGTGATTTTGACGTTGAAAAAGCCCAGCGCGGCATCGTCTATATCGATGAAATCGATAAAATTTCACGCAAAAGCGACAATCCGTCCATCACGCGTGACGTATCCGGCGAAGGTGTGCAACAAGCCTTGCTGAAACTGATTGAAGGCACGGTAGCCAGCGTTCCCCCTCAAGGCGGTCGCAAACATCCGAACCAAGAATTCATCAACGTTGATACCACCAACATCCTCTTTATTTGTGGTGGTGCATTTGCCGGCTTGGAAAAAGTCATCCGCCAACGTACTGAAAAAGGCGGTATCGGCTTTGGTGCGGCGGTGCACAGCAAAGATGAAAACGCCGATATTTCAGCCCTGTTTGAAACAGTCGAGCCGGAAGACTTGATTAAATTCGGTTTGATTCCCGAGCTTATCGGCCGTCTGCCGGTGATTGCCACATTGGCAGAATTGGACGAAGATGCTTTGGTCAACATTTTGACCGAACCGAAAAACGCCTTGGTCAAACAATACCAAACCTTGTTTGAAATGGAAGATGTCGGCCTTGAGTTTGAAGAAGACGCCTTGCGCAGTATTGCCAAACTGGCGATGGAACGCAAAACCGGTGCGCGTGGCCTGCGCTCTATCGTCGAACGTTGCCTCTTGGACACCATGTACACCCTGCCAGATTTGAAAGACGTAGCAAAAGTCGTCATCAATAAAGAAGTGGTGGAAAAAGGCGATCAGCCAAAACTTTTCCGTGAAGACGGCAGCGAATATAAGCAATAAAGCTCATTCTCTGAAAAAGACGTGTACCCGTTACACGTCTTTTTTTATTTTTTAATAAAACCAAAAGCATATCTGAGACCTTTGCAAAATTCCTTTCCCCCAACA
>NZ_KV809489.1:0-498 GCF_001812605.1 Neisseria sp. HMSC073G10
GGCTCCGCCTCCCTGTCCAGAGCCACCGCCTTCAGGGTAAACTTCCCTTCCAGGATCCCCTTAGCCTGACCGTTCATCCGAATGCAGAAACCGCCCGCCTCCTTCACCGGCAGCTCCGGCCACTTCGTCGACGTCAGCTTAAAGCTGCCCTTTTTTGCATAGAACTGCTCCATAAAGCGCACATTTTCCAGTAGGGCGGCATGCGCCGCACGCAGGTTGGCCGAGCGGACCGATTCCCGATAGGCCGTAAAGGCCGCCGTCGCTAAGATCGAAACCAACAGCATCACCACCAACAGCTGTATCAAAGAATACCCCCTCTGCACAGTTGCCCTATTCCGTTTTCCGTCAAATGCATTTGAGTACATATCTTTATTCCCTTTATCTTTTATATCCCCATACAATAAGAGGTTATCCATTTATCCCTTTACCCAATGTAAAGCCCCCATTGCTCCAAGTCTTCATTGCCACTGCCCATACAAAGCCGCCCGTCAACCCGAA
>NZ_KV809490.1:0-266 GCF_001812605.1 Neisseria sp. HMSC073G10
GCTGGCGGTAAAGAAACTTTTGAGAAACAGATTATTTATTTTGAAAAAATTGGAGACGTAAAATGAGTTATTTGATTTTGGATGATGATATGTATTTAATCTATGATTTTAAAAAAGTCATGAAAAGAGAAAAAGAATTTATTGAAAAGACAAGATTATTATCATTAAATGACGAAAGTATCTTTGGCATCAAAAAAGACAAAGGCTTATTTGCATCAGAGGAATGGTGGAGTAATATTGATTCCGGACAGATTATCACCAGAAGC
>NZ_KV809491.1:0-7350 GCF_001812605.1 Neisseria sp. HMSC073G10
AGCATCAGTTGTTAGACGGTATTATGCGCAAAGCCCACCGCAAACATCCGCTGTCGGAAGCGCAAACCAAATGCAACCGATATTTGTCGAAGACCCGTTATGTGGTCGAACAAAGCTTCGGTACACTGCACCGTAAATTCCGCTATGCCCGGGCAGCCTATTTCGGTCTGAGCAAAATGAGTGCGCAAAGCCATTTGAAGGCGATGTGTTTGAACCTGTTGAAAGCGGCTAACAGGCTAAGTGCGCCTGTTGCTGCCTAAAAGGCGGTTGGATGCCTGATTAATCAGGTATCCAAGAGGGATTAGGGGGGTATTTGAGTAGAATCAGTGGATATTTGAAACAAAAACAGCCGAAAACCTGTGTTTAGGTTTCGACTGTCGGGGGAAAAGGAATTTTGCAAAGGTCTCAGTCTATACATCTGTGCAAAGCAAACTGCAATCGGCGCTAGCTGGACGCTCTTGCTCTTATCTTATAAACAGCGTTTGTGATCCCTATTTGAAAAACTGTCGATTGGTGGAACTCTTCCCTGAAATTGAAAAGCAAAAATGGCAGCTTTATTTATATCGACCATATCAAACGATTGTTGCCGAGCGAGTGGTGTGGGTGTATAACAAGTTGAAGGAGATTTTGTTGTCGAAAATGGTTTAGGCATAAAACATGGCGAGATGATCTCGCCATGTTTTTATCACGATTGCTTATCCACAATCGATTTTAACATCGTATAAGATTGGGCTTGTTTTTGTTTATCAAAAATATAGCTCCCCGCCATAATTTCATCAAAATGCACCTGTTTACGCAGTTGTTTGAGCAAGCCTAGCTTGGGTTGAGACCCAACAAACCGTTTCATTTTTCTAAAGCATTTGATTTATTAACCAAGCCTACCTACTGCTTTTTAGGGTTTCAGACGACCTCTTTAAACCATAAGGTTGTCTGAAAAGCAAAAAACAGCCTGCAACTTCATTAATTCAGTGGTAGAGTCACAGTAAAATTAAGCAGCTTAAAACCTATTGATTTTATACTAAAAATTGGAGTACTATGAGCACACTCTCTTGAGTATCATTAATTCTCATTTGACATATAGGAACAAAACAGCGGAATTTGTAGAAGAATAGGGAAAAGGAAATTAATTTATATTATGTTAAATTCATAATGCTAGTATTTTAGCCTGCTAAGTCCTGTTTCTTCTAGTTGTACAATCACTTACAGAATTCAAATATAAAAGGCCATCTGAAGAATTTCAGACGGCCTTCTCTTTATCAATATCCATGAAACCAATTCAGATCACAGTTTTATTCCAAAGCATGATTAAATTTCTTTTATAGAATTTTAGATAGCCCTATTCATTGACCACCACCACTTTCCCAAATCCGTCCGCGCTTTGCAAAAAACGGTGGGCTTCGGGAACTTGTTCCAATGTAAACACGCGTTCAATTAAGATTTTCACATTAAATTGCCGGATATAGTCAAACATCGCATCCAGCTTGGCTTGCGAGACATTGCCCGAATAAAAGGCGGTAAGATAGCTGTTGTTTTTGAGTTCAATAATCGGATCAAAATTGTTCACGTACCATATGTTACCAAGCTGCCCTGTATTGCAGACGATGCCGTGTTCGTTGATGTGGGAGAAAGAATCACGCAAAGTTGCCGGCCCGACCAATTCCAGAATTTTGTCATAGCTTTGGTCAGTTTGTATTTTGCCATCGGCTTCAGTAATCACTTCGTCAAATCCAACCGCCTGCAAACGGGTAGCTTTGGCAGGATTACGCGTTGAACCGTGCAGTACGACATGCGGAAACTGCGCTTTAAGCAACTGTGCAAAGGCTACGCCCACGCCACTGCCTGCACCACGCACCAGCACACGATCTTGCGGCGCGATACGAAGCTGTTGTAATGAGCCAAACGCGGTGTAGTAGGTTTCGGGAATTGCGGCAAGGGTTGTCCAATCCAAGTCGGTATAAACGGGGGAAATTTGCTCGTTGGGCAGCAGCACATATTCGGCGTAACTGCCGTCAAAGGCGCGCCCCATTTCGCCCATACATTTCGCCCATAATAGAGACGACCTTTTGTCCGACCGCCAGCGCGGGTGTGGAACTTTGCGCCACTTCGCCTACACATTCAATGCCCAAAATGCGCGGAAATTGGACAGACGGCGATTTGCCTTCACGCGTGAAAATCTCAGAATGGTTGATGCCGAAGCCTTTGATTTTTACCAGTGACCAACTCTCTTTGATATCAGGTGTTGGCACGTCTTGATAAATCAGTTGCTCTGGACCGCCGGCTTGATAGATTTTTACGGCTTTCATAATACCTCCCTAAGAATCTGATGCTTTCAGGTAGCCTACTGCCAATTTTACTTTCCTAACAACCCATTTTTCTCCAAATACTCCCGCGCTACGTTTTCCGCGCTTTCGCCTTGCACTTTCACGCGGTAATTCATCTCGCTCATTTCTTCTTCGCTAATTTTTCCCTCCAGTCGGTTAAGTGCGATCACAATTTGGGGATTTTTTTCGGCAAATTCTGCTTTCATCAATGGTGCCCCCTGGTAAGCAGGAAACAGAGAAATATCGTCTTTCAGCAGGCGCAACTGGTATTGCTTCAATTCTGCATCGGTAGAAAAGGCTTCCACTAGGTCGATTTTGTCATTCAACAATGCTGTATAGCGTAAGGCAGGTTCCAAGCTAACAATATGTTTCAGCGTGATACCTGCTGCCTGCATGCCTTTGTAGCCGTCTGCTCGGTCGGTAAACTCCAGTGAGAAACCTGCTCGGATATCGGGCGCTACCTGCTTCAAGTCGCTGATTGTCTTCAGTTGGTGCGCCGCGCCGTAGCTTTCTTTGACTGCCAACGCATAAGTGTTCTGATAAGACATCGGTGGTAGAAACTCTAACTGATATTGTTCCGCCAATAATTGTTTGCCCCGTTGATAGGTTTCATCTGGCGACAGATGGCGGTTCTTCTGTTCAGGTGGTACTTGTACTAAGGCTTCCAGCACTGTGCCGGTGAATTCAGGATAAATGTCGATTTCGCCACTATTCAGTGCGTTAAACAGAAAGGTGGTTTTGCCAAAATTAGGTTTGACTGTGACTTTCACGTTCGAATTCTCACGTTCAATCAATAATTTATACATGTTAATCAGAATATCCGGTTCACTCCCCATTTTGCCGGCAACCACCACGTTTTTTGTGGCAGGTGTAAATGAAATCTGCGACAGACCGAGTGCGCCGAAGCACACCGCCAATGCAAGAATAATCGCCAACTTGCGTCGCGATTTTTGCAACAGCCCGATAATGCCGCTTACACCGACAGCCAATAACGCGGAGAGCAATGCGCCGGTAAACGTCATTGTCATGTTGTTTCGGTCAATACCGAGCAGAATCAGGTTGCCCAAGCCGCCTGCGCCGATTAGCGCCGCCAGAGTTGCCGTGCCGACAATCAGCACCGCCGCCGTGCGAATGCCTGAAATCATGGCAGGCAAAGCCATCGGCAGCTCAAGCCGCCACAATGATTGCCAGCGCGATAGCCCGAATGCGGTGTACGCATCTTGAATCGATTGGTCGATTTGGGTCAGCCCCAAATAGGTATTTTGAAAAATAGGCAACAGCGCGTATAGCGTGAGCGCAATCAAGACGGGCGGCGAACCGATACCAACAAACGGAATCAGCAAACCCAGCAGCGCCAAAGACGGAATGGTTTGCAATATATTGGTAAACTGCAATACCGCTTCCGCTGCCCGCTGTCTGCGCGCAAACAACACGGCCGCAGGCACTGCAATCGCCACTGCCGCGAGCAAAGCCAGGCCGGAAAGCCATAAATGCGTAAGCAGCATTTGCCAGAGTTCTGCCGGGGTAACGTTTAGGGATGAGAACATAGTTTTAAATTTTATGTTTAGTACGTTGAATAATAGATGTTTATGTTTGCTTTACAGCAAGGTATTAGCGCCTTGAAAGAGGTTTCAGACGGCCTTCACCATCATAACACTGCCCTTCTCACAGCTTCCTGTCCCTGTTTATCCAACCGTAAGAATTGGTGGATGATGCGTTCGGCATCGGGTGCATCGGCGGTGGAAAACAGCGATTGCACATAATCATTTGCCGGCTGCTTTTTGATTTCTTCAGGTGTGCCGATTTGTACCAGTTTGCCGTTATGCATTACACCGATACGGCAAGCGAGTTTGGCGGCTTCCTGCATATCATGGGTAACGAAAACGATAGTGGTGCCAAATTTTTGGTGAATCATAGCAATTTGGTCTTGCAGCACGGTACGTACCAGCGGGTCAAGTGCTGAAAACGGTTCGTCCATCAGCAGAACTTGGGGCTTGGCTGCAATGGCTCGCAAAATACCGATGCGCTGCTGTTCACCGCCGGAAAGTTCGTGCGGATAGCGGTCGCGATAGTGCGCAGGGTCAAGTTCCACCAGCTCCAATAATTCATTCACACGCGTTTTACGTTCGGCTTTCGGCCAGCCCAGTACGTCAGGCATGAGTTCGATATTTTCCGCGACGGTCATGGTGGGGAAAAGCGCGATTTGCTGCAATACGTAACCAATTTGGTGGCGGAGCTGGCGGATGTCGTAGTCTTTAATCCGTTTCCCGTGCAGATAAACGTTGCCATCGGTCGGTTCAATTAGCGCGTTAATCATGCGTAAAGTGGTGGATTTGCCGCTGCCCGAGCCACCTACCAACACGAAAAATTCACCCTGATAAATGGTCAAATCCAAATCGCGCACAGCATATTTGCCGTCATAATGCTTGCCTACGCCGCAAAATTCGATAAACGGAACAAGATTATTTTGCATATTGTGCCTTTACTACGTCTTCAAAACTAAGCGGTGCGCGTCCCAACAACTGAGGCAGGTCGTCTGAAACGGTAGCAAGCTCGCCTTTGGCAATGGCAGTGTAGATAGAAATCCAGGCTTCAATCTGCCAATCGGGCGTGTCAGGATACTCAGCTTTGCGGCTGGCGAAGGCTTCTTCCACAGTTTCATTGTGGTAGCAGTGCGGTTTGCCGGTGATTTCGGTTAAGACGGCGGCTATTTCAGCGAAGTTTAATGATTGGGAGCTGGTCAGCGTGTAGGTCTGATTGTCGTGGCAGTGGTTGCCGTATGCGATGTCGGCGATAACGTTTGCCGCTGCTTGGGCGACATCGCGCTGTGAAACGCAGGCAACTCGCCCATCATCAGCAGGACCTGCGATGATGCCGTCTGCGTTGGCAATGGTTGCCATCATCTCGCTGTAAAAATTGTCGCGCAGAAAGGTGTAGCGCATATTTGTTTGCCGGATTGCATTTTCGGTAACCGCATGAGTGCACGCCAGCGTGAAGGTGCTGTCCAACGCCGCTTGAGCAAAAGAGAGATAGACAATACGCTTCACGCCCGCTTCCGAAGCAGCCTGCACCAAAGTCAAATGCTCCTGTTCGCGCATTGGACTTTCGGCGGCGGACACCATAAACAGCACGCCCACCCCGTTTAATGCCTGCTTGGCAAGCTCCAAATCGCCATAGGCAAACCGTCGCGCCTCGCAGTTCGTGAGATTGGGCGCTTTGGCGGGGTTACGCAGCGGCAGAATAAGCGGCAGACCACGTGTGTTCAGATGACAGGCGACCATACCGCCGATGTTGCCGCTGGAGCCAGTGATGGCTAGATTCATGTTGTTTTCCTTATGCGTTTTCTAAAGAGATAGCTTTGCCGTTTACAGGGTTTCTGTAAAACCATGTGCATGCTGCTTTTTGAGTTTCAGGTAGACTGAATAGATTCAAGGGATGGTTTATTGATGGTTATTATTGTAGCAGTTTTCCTACATACGATAAGCCGCGAAAGACTTACTTGATTATTAAGCTGAATAATACCGCAGGGCGATTTTTCAGGTATATTACGACCAAGCAGATAATGGAAAACAGGCAGACCCCGACTATATGCGCTGGCAGCCTGTTGCAGTATGGTATGCCTACCTGCGCTACAAAATCGGCAAAAACCTGACTACCGAACTGGTGGGTAGCAATCTGACCAACCGCTACGACCTCGACCCAATGAGCCGCTCCTATCTGCCCGCACCGGGTAGGACAATACGCATTGGGATAACTGGAAAATGGTGATGATCAATTAATCATTTTGAGAGTAAAAAGCCGTCTCAACATTGGGTTTCAGACGGCTTTTTACATGATGGCTTAGTTATGCCCTACTCTTTCATGTTATATGAAGGTTGAAGCTAAATTGCATAATTTTTATATCTTCTGCTTTGGAAGCAAAAAGGCTGCTTGAAAATAAAAGGTCTATATTTCAGACGGCCTTTACTTTATAGCAAACTCGAAATTTAAGCCACGAAATCCAAACCTATATCCAACGAATGGCTGCTGTGGGTCAGATAGCCGAGAGCGATGCCGTCCACGCCGGTTTGTGCCACGCGTTTCAGGCGGTCGAAGCCGATGCCACCCGATGCTTCGCAATAGACGGTGTGGGGGTGGGCGGTTTGTGTGTGGCAGCGGTTTGCCGCTTCTTTCAAGGTTTCGTCATCCATGTTGTCCAGCAAAATCCGTTCCGCGCCCGCCGCGATGGCTTCGTCCAGTTGTGCCAGCGTGTCCACTTCGATTTCCACGCAGGTCAACGGTCCGACCGCCTGCTTTGCCTGCCGTACGGCTTGGGTGATGCTGTCACAATAGGCAAGATGGTTGTCTTTGATGAGCACGGCATCGTCCAAACCCATGCGGTGGTTCACGCCGCCGCCTGCTCTGACGGCGTATTTTTGCAGGACGCGCAGCAGGGGGATGGTTTTGCGGCTGCACACGATGTCTGTACCGTATTCGGCGACTTCGGCGACGGCACGCGCGGTGGCGGTGGCGATGCCGCTTAAGTGCGTGAGGTAGTTGAGCGCGGTGCGTTCGGCGGCGAGCAGGGCGCGGGCGTTGCCTTCGACGGCAGCAAGCGTCTGACCTGCGCGGACGGTTTGCCCGTCTTGGATTTCGGCTTGGAAGCGGACGGACGGGTCCATCGTCTGAAAGGCGAGGCGCGCCAAGTCCATGCCGGCGATAACGCCGTCTTCGCGGCTGACGAGGAAGAGTTTGGCGGTTTTATCGGGGGCGATAACGGCGGCGGACGTAATGTCGCTACGCCTACCCAAATCTTCGCTCAAGGCTTGTTCCACCATGGGGCGCAACAGGGTGTCGGGCAGGGGGAAGAGGGTGTTTTCAGACGACATGGGGTTTCCTTTGTTGAAAAAGATGGATGTTGCACCGATGGGGTAAAACTTCATTTTATAGTGGATTAACAAAAACCAGTACGGCGTTGCCTCGCCTTAGCTCAAAGAGAACAATTCTCTCCGGCGTCATCTGATTATTTTGAAATTGCCATTTCAATGAC
>NZ_KV809492.1:0-336 GCF_001812605.1 Neisseria sp. HMSC073G10
TCAACATCTGTACAGCCTGAAAACCCAATCGTCTAATCAGAAAGGAAAACCAATGACTGAAAAACAAATGCACATTCTTTCCGTCACCGCCACCCTGGCCGGCGTCGGTATGTACGTTTCTTATATCCCGCAAATCCAAAACAACCTTGCCGGCAACCCCGGCTCGCCGTTGCAACCCCTCGTCGCCGCCATCAACTGCACATTATGGTTTGCCTACGGCTTTTTGAAAGAAAAACGCGACTACCCCATCATACTGGCAAACGCCCCAGGCATTATTTTGGGTTTGATTACATTTATCACTAGTTTTTAAGGAAGTTTTCAGACGGCCTGTGCAAA
>NZ_KV809493.1:0-1193 GCF_001812605.1 Neisseria sp. HMSC073G10
TGCGGGCGTTGGCAACCTGAAAAACATCAAGCCGACCGTTACCGGCAGAGATCCCTTATTGGCGGGTGCGGGGAATATCCGTATTCCTGTAAACGGCAATGTTGCGAAGGGGGATAGGATTCCGGATACGGCATTGGCAACGACGGAACATAAGTACAAAGGAGGGGCGCATTCGGAAACCAAAAAACCGACCAATGACGGTTTGGATTCGCATCATTGTCCTGCGAAGGATTGCTATAAAGGAGCCCCCATTAGTAGTGAACAAGGTCCTGCTATTAAGATGGATCCGAAGGATCATCGGCTTACTGAAAGTTATGGACGCTCTCCTTATGCTATCCAATATAGGGCTAAGCAAAAAGAGTTACTGGAACAAGGTAAATTGAAAGAGGCTATTGAAATGGATGTGAGGGATATCAGATCTAAGTTCGGATCCAAATATGATAAGGCAATCGAGGAGATGCTTGAGTATTCGGGAAAACTAGACCCAAATTCTTTTAAAACTAAAAAATAGGCAAAAAATTATGAAAATTTTTTATTTTAGTTCAAAAAAAATAGAAAATTGTGTAAACATTATCTCATCAAATCTGAATCGAAAACAAGTTCGTGCAATATTTAGTTCTGATGTACAAGAAATTTATAAGTCATCATACTCTCGAGTTCCTATGGATGTTTTTCCCGAGTTGAATATCCATTGTTTTTATGATGATAAAAATCAGCTTCAAGCGATAGAGATATTTGAACCAAATAAGTTTTTTTTAGAAGATATTTCTTTTAATTGGCTTGGAAAAATTAATGATGAAATAATAAGCTACCTTTATAAGAGTGGAATTAATGATTTTGAAATTGATGATTTGGGTATTAGGCTTCTTAATATTCCTGTTTCAACTATAATCAATTCAATAGGTAAAGTAGAATGTTGTTATTTAGATTTTTCAAACAGAGACACAAAATTTTATGTAAAACAAGTGTAGGTTGAGGTCAAGACCCAATCTACGCTTACTCCGGTATCAGCGTCTTCATCATCTACGACGAACAAAAAATCCGCCATCTGACCAAGTAAACGCCTACCTTGCCGAAAACCAAAGCCGCTACGACACCTGGAAAGAAGACGGCATAGCAAGCCGTAGCCCATATAAAACTTAAACTCAATAAGTATATGTGTGCGGAACGCACATATGCAGTTCTCAAGGTTT
>NZ_KV809493.1:1293-3988 GCF_001812605.1 Neisseria sp. HMSC073G10
ACAAGCCACCACAGCAATCAGACAAAAGCAACCCACCGCCACACCCATATCGGCAGCACGGCCAGCAAAACCATTATCCGCAGCAGTGTAAAGACAACTCTAAGACGGCAAATTTTGAACGTCATAGCCTTTCGGGTATGACATTAAGGGCCGACATGATCAAACAGCGCGAAATCCATCTGGCCATACCCGCACAAACTAATAAGGAGTAAAGATTGCAGTTGCAACGTGTGGTAGAGTATGGCAAAAATCGAAACATTACAGTCAAAATTACGGAGATCAAATAAATGACTTTTAATCAAGAACAAGATTATTGGGCTGGCTATAAGGCAAATGAAAGAGCCTTGATTATTCAAACATGGTCAGGATTTGGGCGATATGCTCCAGACCACCTATATCCCCCTCATATCCTGCCGTTGGATACCGACAATGGAACTTTAGGCACGACGGTCTTGCAAGCGTTGGCAAACAGCAGGACTTTCGTTTATGACAGTCCAGAAGACCAAGATTTTTTTGATACCGAAAAAATTCGGCAACGCTATGAGGATTGGGTTGCCAACCTATGCGGGAACTTGGGCTATAAAACCAGACGTGCCCTATTTAAAAACATGATGAGCGGGGATATTTGGCTGCACAACGGCTGCCTGAAAATCAGCCCGAGCCGCCATGTCAAGCTGGAAGCGTGGGATGCCATTGATGCAGACAATGTAATTTTATCATTGGATAACAGTCCTGAAGAAATCGGAGCAGGTTTAAAGTTGGCATTGAGCCGCTGCCGATAATATTTGGCAAAAGTCGTCTGAAAGCCGGAAAAATGTTTCAGACGACTTTTTTATTAGACTCAAGCTCGCGTGCGTGCGTACCGCGCACACCTTACCTGCACAGGTTTAATGCGGGCTACGTCTTGCTGAAGATAAAGTTATTAAGGAATTTGTCAAATATGGAAAAAATTGAGAAATTTAAATCTGAATTATTAAATGCCATCTTTCAATATACTCAATGCATATCTATTTTTGTCTATAAGAAAAAGATATATTATTTGATTGATTATAAGGAAAATTTTGAATTAAACGCAAAAATATCTTTTGATATTTATCTAAGAGAAGGAATTATAACAAAAGAACAATATAATTATGATTATAAAAATTACCGTAATGGTATCTGGCAGTTAACTAAGGACAATTTTGAAAGTTATCTTCAATCAGATTCGGTTGCCGTATTGGAAAAAGACGAATTGAAGGCACTGATGTTACAGGGGTTTACTTCTGATGAAGCGGTAAGGTTATATTCCGTTGTCGAGAACAAGCTGTCGTACAATGATCCTATCTCAGACTCTGGCCAGCAAAGTGATTTCTTAAAAATCAATCAGATTTCCTCGAGGCTGCCTTTATTCTATGTCAATTTTGACACTGAAGTGTACTTACATATGGATTGGGACAGATGTCATGAAGATTATGTTTATGACGGCTGGTTTTCAAAGGCGATGGATTTTGGGTATTTAATACCAGACGAATTTTGTTATTGGAAAATTGAAGGACGGGATTATTGGAAATTTAGACAATTATAAAGATAAGCAAGCCATAGTTTGTATGAATTCAAAAGGCCGTCTGAAAATAGAAAAACCGTTTCAGACGGCCTTTGTTTAATGCCATCGAGCCAGCGGGCCATAAAGCGTAGTTGTCCAAAAAGGTATATTGATAGGCAAATATAAAAAGGAGGAAAAGTCAATTTTACTACCTTCAAACATTTTCAATTTTGAGTATTGATATGATAATTAATTATTTAGTGTAAATACCGGCTTGCGACAGGCAAATGGTTTGGGTTTGACATGGAATCAGGTTGATTTAGATAGGAAGGTCTGTTGGTATCATCCTGATGAAATGAAAGCTGGAAATGCACTGGGTGTTGCTTTGAATGATACTGCTGTTGAAGTATTAAAGCGACAGATAGGCAAGCATAAGAAATTTGTTTTTGTGAATAAGTGGAATAAACCAATTAGCGGCATTAACAGCCGATATTGGAAGAAGACGTTAGAACTGGCAGAAATAGAAGATTTTATTTGGCACGATTTAAGGCACACTTGGGCAAATTGGTTAGTTCAAGGTGGCGTACCATTGAGAGTGTTGCAAGAAATGGGTGGTTGGAAGACGTTAAGGATGGTGCAGAGATAGCACATTTGGCTCCTGAGCATCTTCATCAACATGCTCAAGTTTTACACGAGCTTGTCACATTTGACACAAATGGCGCAAGCGCAAGTTAGACATAAATCAGGCACAAACAAAAAAGACAGACTTACAAATAAGCTGTCAATTAGAAATTTAGAATCTTAGGTTTTTCAATAAGTTCAGATATTTATTGGTGCCCGGAGCCGGAATCGAACCGGCACGGCCGGTTTAGGGCCGACGGATTTTAAGTCCGTTGTGTCTACCTATTTCACCACCCGGGCGTAGACAATAAATTGATAGATTGGAGGCGGGGGCGCGGATTTGAACCGGCCTATATAAGGGTTGCACCCCTTATAGCATAAACACTCTGCCACCCCGCCATGAAATGGATGGAGGCGAGAGTCGGAATCGAACCGGCGTAGACGGATTTGCAATCCGCTGCATAACCACTTTGCTATCTCGCCAAATAAACTACTTTGGAGTGTATGTAGTATTGAAACTGGAGCGGGAAACGAGTCTCGAACTCGCGA
>NZ_KV809493.1:4088-12675 GCF_001812605.1 Neisseria sp. HMSC073G10
AGGTTGCGCTCTACCAACTGAGCTATTCCCGCATTTGAGTGCATCTGAAATTAAACTGGAGCGGGAAACGAGTCTCGAACTCGCGACCTCAACCTTGGCAAGGTTGCGCTCTACCAACTGAGCTATTCCCGCTCTGATATTTGTTGCTTCGTATATCGAAGAAGACGCAATTATTATGGATTTAATCGTGTGCGTCAAGTGTTTTGTTTTTATTTTTTTAAAAATTTTATTTGAATTCTTTCCATGCCATTTTCAGGTAGTAGCACATGGACCAGATGGTCAATACAGATGCTATAAACATCAATATGTTACCAATGAGATAGAAAGGGTCGTTATATTTGTCTGTGCCGATAAGTAAAAGGAAGATGGCGATCATTTGGGCAGTGGTTTTGAATTTGCCGATAGTGGCCACTGCAACGCTGCCGCGTTTGCCCATTTGTGCCATCCATTCGCGCAGGGCGGAAATGGTAATTTCTCGGCCAATAATAATCATGGCGAAGATAGCGTATGTTCTGCCAAGGCTGACGAGCAGGAGTAGGGCAACGGCAACCATGAGTTTGTCGGCAACGGGGTCGAGGAATGCGCCAAAGTCGGAGGTTTGTTTCCAGCGACGTGCTAAAAAGCCGTCAAACCAGTCTGTAATAGCTGCAAGTGCAAAGATGATAGCGGCTGTCCAGTTGACGGTTTGTGGTTGAATCCATGTGTTCGGTAAATAGAATAGGATGGTAAACACGGGGATTAATAGGACGCGCATCCAGGTAAGTAAAATAGGTATGTTCCAAGGCATAGTTTGTGACCTTTTGGACGATGTGTCGGATTGTCCATTATAGCTTATTTGCTTACTGGGCTTTTTTGAGTGTTGTTTTTTTGCCGACAAGTAACGTGGGCAAAGGGCTTTGTTATTCGGGTTGTGAAGAAAGTCTGTTAAGGCCGTCTGAAAAATGGGTTGTTGAGGGGTATAAATGTTTTTGGACAGGTAAGTGGCTGCAAAATAGTGGGCAACGAGGTCGGCCTGCTGCTCAATATTGAGTTGGTTGAAGTGAGGCAAAGGCATGGGATAGGCGTAAGCTTTGCGTTTCCTATATCCGCCTTTGAGCATAATGAATAAACCGGATAACCAAACTTTGTGACCGCGCTGGTGTTGCCAGACGTGTGTAAGCTCATGAATCAGCCAGATTTTGTAGGCGATGCCGGCTTGAGTGAAATCATCAGGGCAGTGTTTGCGCGGAAAATATATATTTCCATTGGGGGCAATGGCGGTATTGGGGTTGGGTAGGAAGGGGATGCCACGATATATTTTAATGCGGTTGAAGTCTATGCCGTAGGCAAAAACCTGTTTTGCCATACGGACTTCGTTTTCTGTCAGTCTGCGCCAATTGGAAAAAATCATATTTTAAAGAATGATAGAGGATATAAAGATTTTCAGGCCGTCTGAAAGGTTTCAGACGGCCTGACATGGGATTTATTGTTCTTCTGAAGCGGCTTGTTTGCCGTTGTCGAACAATTTGTCCATAGGCGTCAGATTGACTGCGTTGCCTTGGCTGACTATCCATTTGTTTTCAACACGCCACACGCCTGAGGTATCTTCAACTCGCAAGTACCAATGGTTGGTTTGGCGTAAAGGCTTAAAGACGGCTTCGTATTCCATACGGCCGTTTTGTGGTTCGGCAGTTACGGCGCGTAGCTTGACGGTTTGGTCGTCAGCTTTGCGTGTAGGGTGCATCAGCAGCAGGTTTAATGGCTGTTTGGGATCGAATTGTCCGCTGACGAATACTTTGGCGGCATTCATGTCCGGACTGATTAAAACCTGCACCTGAATCTGCCGTTTAACGGCTTCTTCATCGCGGTGAAGCTGGATTTCGATGTGTTTGCCGTCTTTATAGTAATCGTCGGAAACCAAGTCTGTCGTATGTTCTTTTGCGACGAAGAACATGGAAACGCTGGCGATAACGACAAAGATTGGACCTGCCATCAGCACCCAAGGCCAAGTGTGTTTATACCAAGGCTTAGTGGGATTGGGTTTGGACACCGTTGTTATTCTCCAATAAAGGTTGCTTTTTCATTCAAGACAGTCGGTTCGGCATCAGCGTCATCGGTTTCACGATATGTGAAAGTAAATTCAATCGGCTGGCTGCCTTTTTCAGCGTACTCAGGGATGGTGGATACTTGAACCGGAATGGTCACGGTTTCGCGTGGCGCAATTTTAATACCGTTTTCTGGTAAGCCGGTCAAGGCGATATCATCAAAACCTTTGACTGTGGCAGTAACGGTCTGTTCATGTTCACTCTTATTAATGATGCGAAGGTTGTAGGCATTTTCCAACCAGCCTTGGCTGTTTTCACGCACCATCACACCGCGGTCTTTCAGAATATCCACTTCGATCATTTTACGGGTAGAAATGCCGGTTAAGAAAGCAATAATAACCACAAACAATACTGCACCATAACCTGCAACGCGAGGGCGTTTCAGGCGTTTTTTGATGTCGCTTTCAGGGTATTCATGCTCCATTGCGCCTTCGGTGGTGTAACGGATCAGGCCGCGCGGATAACCCATTTTGTCCATGATTTCGTCACAAGCGTCGATACAGGCTGCACAACCGATACATTGGTATTGCAGGCCGTCGCGGATATCGATGCCGACGGGGCAGACTTGTACGCACATGGTGCAGTTGATACAGTCGCCCAAACCGCTGTCTTCTTTGTTGGCGGTTTTTTTGCGTGCACCGCGAGGTTCGCCGCGTTCGGTATCGTAGGAAATAATCAGCGTGTCTTTGTCAAACATCGCACTTTGGAAGCGTGCATACGGGCACATATGCAGACACACTTTTTCGCGCATAATGTGGGCAAAGAAGAAGGTCATGAATCCGTAAAACGCTGCGGCAAACATTGCGCCGCCGCCTGCTGCTCCGGTGAATAAATCGGGAACAAACTGGCGGATAGGGACAAACCAGCCTGCAAAAGTGATACCTGTCCACGCACAGACAAGGAAAATCAGTAGGTATTTGGTGGCCTTAATGCGGATTTTAGTAAAGTTCCAAGGCGATTTTTCCAGTTTTAAACGTTTGTTGCGGTCGCCTTCAACCAAGTTGTCGATCCAAAGCATGATTTCGGTGTAAACCGTTTGCGGGCAAGAATAGCCGCACCACAAACGGCCGGCAATGGTTGTCCACCAAAACAGGCCGAAAGCACAAATCATCAGCAGCAGGGCAAGGTAAATCAAATCGCCCATACCCAGTGACAGGCCGAAAATGAAAAAATGACGGTCAGGGATATTAAATAAAACTGCCTGACGGTTACTCCAGTTAAACCATGGGATTACGTAAAATACAAACTGGGTCGCCAATACGGCGGCGATACGAAGTTTGGCAAAGCGGCCTTCTGCTTTTTTCGGATGGATGCGTTCGCCTTCGGGATGAATTTGAATTACGCTGGATTTGGGTTTGGAAGGTTTGGGCGGAGTGGCTTTTGCCGTTTTTTCTGTTGAGGGTGTGGTGTTTTCAGCTTGGTTTTCGGGTGACATAATCAGTGTTCCTTAATCGAAGTGCACACAAGCCTTTTGTCATGGTAGTAGTTTGATGCAAGTATTTTCAGACGGCCTTTGGAGTGCATATAAAATCATAACATTTGACTCTATGCAAAGCAAAAGCGGGGCTTGCCCTTAACAATAGTTGCGGTACTCCTGCCTCATACAAGGCCGTCTGAAAAGAGCAGTATTCAAAGACTTACGGAATAAGCACAGGTTTATGCTTATAGTGATTTCCTATTTATCCGATAAAAAATTTACAACATACTGTTTCAAAACGAAATAACAGTTAATATCATCTATCCCGTCCGTTTCAGACGGCCTATTGGAAATCATGCCGTCTGACAATGCAAATATAAAAGGCTATTCTTGAAAGCACGGCTGATTCAGGCGATAATCGATACACTTTTTTCAAATTTCCAATCTTGTCCAAGGAAGGTCAAACCATGTCTCAACTGGCAAACGCAATCCGTTTCCTCTCAGTCGATGCCGTACAGAAAGCCAACTCCGGCCACCCGGGTGCGCCTATGGGTATGGCGGAAATGGCGGAAGTATTGTGGACGAAGTTCCTCAATCATAATCCGGCCAACCCGAAATTCTACAACCGCGACCGTTTCGTCCTCTCCAATGGTCATGCCTCCATGATTCTTTACAGCCTGTTGCACCTGACAGGCTACAACGTTTCTATTGATGATCTGAAAAACTTCCGCCAACTGCACAGCAAAACCCCCGGCCATCCGGAATATGGCTACACCGACGGTGTGGAAACCACGACCGGTCCATTGGGACAAGGTATTGCCAACGCTGTGGGCATGGCTTTGGCCGAAAAAATCTTGGCTGCCGAGTTCAATAAAGACGGTTTGAATATCGTTGACCACCACACCTACGTCTTCATGGGAGACGGCTGCATGATGGAAGGCGTATCGCATGAAGCCTGCTCACTTGCCGGTACTTTGGGCTTGGGCAAACTGATTGTTTTATATGATGACAACAATATTTCTATCGATGGTAAAGTGGACGGCTGGTTTACCGAAAACATTCCGCAACGCTTTGAAAGCTACGGCTGGCATGTGATTCCAAATGTAAACGGCCATGACACTGATGCCATTCAGACGGCCATTGAAGCGGCTAAAGCCGAAACCGGCAAACCTTCCCTGATTTGCTGCAAAACCTTAATCGGTAAAGGCAGTGCCAATAAAGAGGGCAGCCACAAAACCCACGGCGCACCTTTGGGCGCGGACGAAATCGAAGCCACGCGCAAACATTTGGGCTGGACTTACCCCGCCTTTGAAATCCCGCAAGAAATCTACGACGCATGGAGCGCGAAAGAAAAAGGCGCGAAACTTGAGGCCGAATGGAACGAACTCTTCGCTCAATATCAAGCCAAATATCCTGCCGAAGCCGCAGAATTTGTGCGCCGCATGGATAAAAAACTGCCTGAAAACTTCGACGTTTACGTTCAAGCTGCATTAAAAGAAGTGTGTGCCAAAGCAGAAACCATCGCCACCCGTAAAGCCAGCCAAAACAGCATCGAAATCTTGGCTAAAGAGCTGCCTGAATTGGTGGGCGGTTCTGCCGACTTGACCCCGTCCAACCTGACTGACTGGTCAAACAGCGTTTCCGTTACCCGCGAACACGGCGGCAACTATATTCACTACGGTGTTCGCGAGTTCGGCATGGGCGCAATCATGAACGGCCTTACCCTGCATGGCGGTGTGAAACCATTCGGCGCGACTTTCCTGATGTTTAGCGAATACGAACGTAATGCCTTGCGTATGGCTTCGCTGATGAAAATCAACCCTGTATTTGTGTTTACCCACGATTCCATCGGTTTAGGCGAAGACGGTCCGACTCACCAACCTATCGAGCAAACTGCCACTCTGCGCCTGATTCCAAATATGGATGTATGGCGTCCATGCGATACCGTTGAATCTTTGGTGGCGTGGTCTGAAGCCGTTAAAGCGGCCGATCATCCGTCCAGCTTGATTTTCAGCCGTCAAAACCTGAAATTCCAAGTGCGTGATGAGCAACAGCTGAACGACATCAAACGCGGTGGCTACGTCATCAGTGAAGCTCAAGGTAATGCGCAAGCTGTTGTAATTGCTACCGGTTCTGAAGTTGAATTGGCTTTAGAAGCTCAAAAAATATTGGCAGAACAAGGTATCGCCGTGCGCGTTGTTTCCATGCCTTCTACCAATGTATTCGACCGCCAAGATGCTGCCTACAAAGCCGCCGTTCTGCCGGAAGGCTTGCCACGCGTAGCCGTAGAAGCAGGGCATGCCGACGGTTGGTATAAATACGTTGGTTTGAACGGTGCCGTGGTCGGTATCAACCGCTTCGGCGAGTCTGCACCTGCTGACTTACTGTTCAAAGAATTCGGCTTTACCGTAGACAATGTGGTTGCCACTGTTAAATCCGTTTTGTAAATCAGATTTTTGATTGAGATAAAAAGGCCGTCTGAAATTTCAGACGGCCTTTTTTCTAGGTCGTATCGTTTGGATTTGCAGATACGGTGAGTTGTAATTCAAATAGAAACGCTTTAATCAGCATCATTTCCAAGTATGTGGAGAATTGCTTTTAATTTAGCAACTATTTTTCAAATGTCTGTTTCTTAGAATTGCGGACGGCCTCCCACCTGTGTAGGAAAAAAGGTTGATTGAAACGGCATGTTTTGTTCCTATCCCTTTTGAATTAAAACTGCTTCTCCACACTGATGAATGTCTGCATACTCTTACGGGAATAGAAGCCGCTCATATTGCTGTCGATTTTCAGATAACGGAAATTCAAATGCGGTACCAAGCCTTTCCATGCAATTTTGTTGTGCCAAATAGAGGCATTTGCCTGATATTCATGGTCTTTTCGGGTCAGGCGATACACCAGGTTTCCTGGCGCATCAAAGGTACGGCGGGCGTAGCGCAGGTTGGTGCGGATGCCGAATCCGTTCTCAAACGCTTTCACCGCGCCGAAGCGCATGCCTTTGCGCACGGATGCCTGCTCCTCTTCTTTGGTCATGTCGTGCGACCAGTCCGCGCCTCCATAAATCAGCCAGTTTTTTGGTGCAGAGTACGCCAGCGTTACGCCCGCCAGCGGCATATGGCTGTTATAACGCGCTGCCGAATCGCTGTTTCGATAGTATTTCTTGATATAGCCTGCATTGAGAGAGAGCTGCCATTTTTCGCTCAGACGACGTGAGAAATCGGTATTGATACCGGTTTCGCGATTATAGCGTTTGCCGCCCAGCCAGTTTTGCTCGGCAAACGGCACAATTCCGAAGGATTGCACAGCCGAACGGTTTTTATAGCCCGCCGCCAAGCGCAGGCTTTGCTCGTTAAAATCCTGATTGTCCCAATAATGCACGCCATTGCCGCTCAGGCTGCCGTAAACAAAATGATGCCCGCCCACATTGATTTCGCGCGCTACGCCTGCGCCGTAGCGGATACCGTGCGCCTTTTGCGGCAGGCTATCAGCGGTTTTATTCCAGCGTCGGCCGTTCCATTCTATAACGCGCTCGGACGAGGCATTGTTCACATTATCGGTTTGCTCGTATTGCAGCGAAACATCGGGCTGCCAGCTTTGCGCCGATTCAATGGAAGCAAGATAACGGTCGGCAAGTTGCTGCATGGGCGGCTGCAAATCCGGTTTTGCCCGTTTCAATTCAGCCTTTGCCTCACGGTACTGCTTGTTTTCAAACATCATTACGCCCAAATCGAAACGCGGATACGCCAAATCGGGATGTTTCGCCAAAATGCCGCGATAGAGCGATACAGCTTCATCATGCCGCAACTGACTGC
Source organism: Neisseria sp. HMSC073G10 (assembly GCF_001812605.1). Lineage (NCBI taxonomy): Bacteria > Pseudomonadati > Pseudomonadota > Betaproteobacteria > Neisseriales > Neisseriaceae > Neisseria > Neisseria sp. HMSC073G10. Next base: position 11,402 of record NZ_KV809493.1, read on the forward strand.
GCCGCAACGCGCCTAAAGCATAATCGTATAAAACGGCATCCCGGTCGGGCGCGGCTTTATATTGCGCTAACAAACCTTCCAGCGTCTTCCAGTCCCGTCCGATTAATGCGCGGTTGATCTGTGCTTCCAATGAGGAATCGGCAGAAAGGTTGTCTGAAAGCTTCTGTTCTGCGGGTTTGTCGTCAGTAAAATCTTTTGAGAGCGTTTCGCTGTTGGGTTGTTTGTCAAAAAATACAGGCTCAGGTACACGGACAACGGGTGTGTCGGCAGGGGCGGCCGTTGGGAAAGAGAGCAATAGTAAGACGAGATGATTTTTATTCATTTTATTCAGTGGGATATAGATTCCAGGAGTATCCTGTCATTATATGGATAACGCGGTGAAAATGGTCGAAAAGGTCGTCTGAAACATTTTCAGACGACCTTTTACATCATAATTAAGATGGAAAATTATTTTTGAATATCTCCGCGTTGTCCGCCGAAGCCGACAGTATCTTTTCCATTAAAGATAACTTTGCCTGCAACTTCTTCCGCATTTTTACCGAAGAAACCCAATGAGTAGTTACCGGTTTTGTATCCCTGTTCTGCCGATGCGGAAATATTAGAATCCTGAATTATCCCACTATGCAGCTTAATCGTGTCGCCCAGTCCGGTAATTTCCCCAGAACCTGTACGTTTGGAAAAATCAATGATGTAAGATAATAAACCTTCTTTTATACTTTCTTTTGATTCATGTGAGTCCCAATCATAAGTCCTTAGATATGTTCCATTAAATGCTTTACCTGTATAAGTTGCAGAACCTATACTTGGAATAGCTTGAGAATCTGTTTTTAATCCATTGATCACAATAGAAGAATTCCTATCATCTGAGAAAATATAGCCAGTTCGATTGTTATACGAAATATTACCTGCATAATCACCAATTACTACGGAATATGGCAAATTGTAGATAACAGAGTGAATACGGTCTTCATTTGTGAGTGCATTTATAATACTTTTAGCACTTGCGGTAGTCTTTGCCTGAAGCGTATCAAAAGGATATTTTGCATTTGAGAAATCTGCACCTTTAAGTTTCTCGGCTTCATCAATATTTAATTGTCTGATGAAGGCTGTAAGTTTTTGTTGTTTTTCACTATCTTCAGTTTCTATATTTGCTGCTGCAAATTGCTTTGCCTGCTCTTCAGATAACCCTTTTTGAAGTGCAAATTCAATTAAACTAGTCCGTTTAGCAGAAATACGTGCTTCTTCAGCCTTACGAGCTTCTTCAGCTTTGCGTG
>NZ_KV809493.1:12775-18999 GCF_001812605.1 Neisseria sp. HMSC073G10
TGCGAGCTTCTTCAGCTTTGCGAGCTTCTTCAGCCTTACGAGCTTCTTCAGCTTTACGTGCTTCTTCGGCTTTGCGAGCTTCTTCAGCTTTACGAGCTTCTTCAGCTTTACGAGCTTCTTCGGCTTTACGAGCTTCTTCGGCTTTGCGAGCTTCTTCGGCTTTGCGAGCTTCTTCGGCTTTACGAGCTTCTTCGGCTTTACGGGCTGCTTCAGCTTTGCGAGCTTCTTCAGCCTTACGTGCTTCTTCAGCTTTGCGAGCTGCTTCAGCTTTACGAGCTTCTTCGGCTTTACGAGCTTCTTCGGCTTTGCGAGCTGCTTCAGCCTTACGCGCTTCTTCGGCTTTACGCGCTTCTTCAGCTTTACGTGCTTCTTCGGCTTTACGTGCTTCTTCAGCCTTACGTGCTTCTTCGGCTTTACGGGCTGCTTCAGCCTTACGCGCTTCTTCGGCTTTTGTATTTTCAATATTGGTATTGGTTGGTCGTGTAGATGGCGTTCCTCCTCCACCTCCACCACAGGCTGCCAGGCTTAAAGCAATAACGGTTACTGCACTTATTTTTTGTAAAGACATGGATGTTTCCTTTGTAATGAGTGGGTTGATAATTAAAATGCAGACGTATTATCAACCAGTCATTTGAAAATATCAAGTAAATAATTTACAAAAACAACAGAACTGTTAATTTTTGCAACAATCGGCTATTCATAATTCTCAATTATGCATACCGAACAAGACAAAATCGATTTTAGCGAACGCTTGAAAACCGCAATCAGGCTGGCGGGTTTGGATAATCTTTCCAACGCCAGCCTTGCCAACCGCTTCAATCTTCGCCATCCCAATCAATCCGTCAGTACGCAGGCTTTCCATCATTGGTTAGTCGGACGTTCGATTCCGACGCCCGATAAAATCGAAACGCTGGCGAAATGGCTGGATACCAGCGGAGAATGGCTGCGGCACGGACGAATGTTGGAAGAAGGTGGGGCAGTTTCCCCGCAAGAGGCATTGTTGTTGAAATATTTCCGCGCGCTGTCGCCGGAAAAGCAGGAGGCGTTGATTACTTTGCTTCATAAAGCGGAGGATTGAGATTTAATCACAAAAAGGCCGTCTGAAATTTCAGACGGCCTTTTATTTTTCAGTCGGTTAAACAGTTTCTGTTTCAGGTTTGACCTTGCTTTTCTTAAACTTTAACACGGCTTCTTCTTTTGCAGCATCCCAGTCTATCAGCACAAAGCCGCCTTCGGCGAGTTTGCCGAACAGGAGTTCGTCGGCGAGCGGTTTGCGGATTTTTTCCTGAATCAGGCGGTTCATTGGGCGTGCGCCCATTTGAGGGTCGAAACCTTTTTCCGCCAGATATTTGCGCAATGCCGGCGTAAATTCGGCTTCGACTTTTTTGTCGAGGAGCTGGTGTTCGAGCTGGAGCAGGAATTTGTCCACGACTTTGACGATAATGGGTTCGGACAAGGGCGCAAACGGGATAATTGCGTCCAAGCGGTTGCGGAATTCGGGCGTGAAGAGTTTGTTGATCGCCTGCATTTCGTCGCCGCGTTCGCGTTTGGCGGTGAAGCCGAGGCTGGGGCGGCTGAGGCTTTCTGCGCCTGCGTTGGTGGTCATAATCAGGATGACGTTGCGGAAATCGGCACTCTTGCCGTTGTTGTCGGTCAGTTTGCCTGCGTCCATGACTTGCAGGAGGACGTTGAAAATGTCGGGGTGGGCTTTTTCGATTTCGTCCAAGAGCAACACGCAATGCGGCTGTTTGTTGACGGCTTCGGTCAAAAGGCCGCCTTGTTCAAAGCCGACGTAGCCCGGCGGCGCGCCGATGAGGCGCGATACGGCATGGCGTTCCATGTATTCGGACATATCAAAGCGTTGCAGCGGTACGCCCATCGAGTAGGCAAGCTGTTTGGCGACTTCGGTTTTGCCGACGCCGGTTGGGCCGGAGAAGAGGAAACTGCCTATCGGTTTGTCGGGCAGGGCAAGGCCGGAGCGCGACATTTTGACGGCGGCAACCAGCGCATCGATGGCATTTTCTTGACCGTAAACCATGTTTTTCAAATCGCGGCCGAGGAATTGCAGCACTTGTTTGTCATCGTGCGACACGGTTTTTTCAGGAATCCGCGCAACTTTGGCGATGACGGTTTCGATTTGCGCTTTACCGATGACTTTTTTCTGTTTGGATTTGGGCAGAATCCGTTGTGCCGCGCCTGCTTCGTCCATCACGTCGATGGCTTTGTCGGGCAGGAAACGCTCGTTGATGTAACGTGCGGAAAGTTCGGCAGCGGCTTCAAGTGCACCTTGCGTATAGCGGACTTGGTGGAAATCTTCAAACATCGGTTTCAAGCCGCGCAGGATTTGCACGGTTTCGGAAACGGTGGGTTCGACCACGTCAATTTTTTGGAAACGGCGGCTTAAGGCGTGGTCTTTGTCGAAAATGGTGCGGTATTCGTCGTAAGTGGTTGCGCCGATACAGCGCAATGAGCCTTTCGCCAATGCAGGTTTGAGTAGGTTAGATGCGTCCATCGTGCCGCCGCTGGTGCTGCCTGCGCCGATGATGGTATGGATTTCGTCGATAAACAAAATGGCGTGCGGGATTTTTTCGAGCTGTTTCAAGACGGATTTGACCCGCGCTTCAAAGTCGCCGCGGTATTTTGTGCCCGCCAAAAGCGAACCCATATCCAGCGCGTACACTTCGGCTTCCTTAAGCGCGTCGGGAATGTCGCCGTTGACGATTTGATGTGCCAAGCCTTCTGCCAGCGCGGTTTTGCCTACGCCAGCCTCGCCGACCAAAAGCGGATTGTTTTTGCGGCGGCGGCACAGGATTTGTACCAGCCTTTCCATTTCGTGTTTGCGACCAATCAAAGGGTCGATACGGCCGGCTTTGACTTCGGTGTTGAGGTTGACGGTGTAGTCGGAAAGGGAGCCGGTTTTTTGTTCCGCTTCTTCGCCCTCGCGTCCCAGACCGTCTGAATCATTGCCGTCCTCGTCATCGGGTGAGCCATGGGCAATGCAACGCAAGACTTCAAAGCGCGTAATGGATTGCAATTTGAGGAAATAAACGGCATGGCTTTCGGATTCGCTCATCATGGCAACCAAAATATCCAAAGGCTCTACTGCGGCTTTGCCGGCAGACTGGGTATGCACCATCGCACGTTGGATGACGCGTTGGAAGCCCAATGTCGGCTGGGTTTCGACCGTATCCAGAAGATGATCGGGAATTTGCGGCGTGTTTTCTGCAATGCTTGCCGCAAGCTGCTCAGACAGGATTTTCAAATCTGCACCGCACAGTTTCAAGACGTTCGGCACAGCCGCATCTTCTTCTATCAGCACCAAAAGCAGGTGTTCCAAGCTGATAAACTCATAACGCGCGTTGCGTGCTTCACGGTAGAGCAGTTGCAGGATGTGTTCCAATTCGGGTGAAAGCATGGTTTAAACCTCTTCGACTATACATTTGAGCGGATGCCCTTCAGCTTTGGCACGTTCCATGACCTGATGTTGCTTAGTCTGGGCAATATCGCGCGTGTAGGTGCCGCACAGGCCTTTGCCTTCGTGGTGCACCAGCAACATGACGGCCACTGCCTGTTCCTGTGCAAGCATAAAGACTTCGGTCAGGATCTCGACGACAAATTCCATGGTGGTGTAATCGTCGTTCAATAAAAATACGCCGTAACGTTTCGGCGGCTGTGTGTTGATATCGCTGAGCAGGGTATCGGATTGGTGGTCGGTATTCGGATGGTTCATAATCTTAGGTTTCAGTTTTCAGACGGCCTGTTTTAGAGTGCAAACCGTTTTCTGTTGTATTTCGGCAATTTTTTTTCTATTTTCCCACTTTTTTGAAAACATAGCTTGACGTTTTGTCTTAACAAATGTAAAAAGACGGTTAAGCAGAAGTTGGCACTCAACCGCGTATGCAATACGTGGGAGAAACGCTGAACGTTTTAGTTTTTTGTATGCCTTGTTTTGCTGATTTTGTTAATTTTTAAGTATAGGAAGTTTCTAATGGCAACCGGTATCGTAAAATGGTTTAACGACGCTAAAGGTTTTGGTTTTATCACTCCTGATCAAGGTGGCGAAGATTTGTTCGCTCACTTCTCAGCGATCAACATGGATGGTTTTAAAACCCTGAAAGAAGGTCAACGCGTATCTTTCGACGTAACCACCGGCCCTAAAGGCAAACAAGCTGCTAACATTCAAGCTGCTTAATCAAATGCGCGGCATAAGCCGTAAAATCATGGCGGGGTTTCCCGCCATTTTTTATGGGCGTTCGGGTTAAAAATTATGAATCAAAATTCATCTTATCAAAATGCTTTAAACCAGCTAGACGAGCTTATCCGTCATTTTCGCAGCGAAGGCGAAGTCAGCTGCGCCGTTGCTGAGCGTGAAGACCAAATCTTGATCCGCCTTGCCGATTTGAAACTGGATTTGCGCCCTGAAGATGAAAAAGCCATTGCCGATATAGACCGCTTTTACCGCCGCCATGTTTTAAGCGAATAAACGTTTCAAAACCGTTTGCCGTTTTATTTTTTAAGCATGCCTGATAAAATAGGCCGTCTGAAAAGTTTGTAAAGAATCAGCACAATGAGTATTGCCAATAATAAAAAAGCCTTTCACGATTTCTTTATCGAAGACCAAATCGAAGCCGGTATAGTATTGGAAGGATGGGAAGTAAAAGCCATCCGCGCTGCACGCGTTCAATTAAAAGAAAGCTATATCTACTGGAAAAAAGACGCATTCTATTTAGTGGGCTGCCACATTACCGCATTGCCCACTGCCTCGACACACGTCAAACCCGACCCTGTCCGTCCGCGTAAATTGTTGTTGAAACAATCGGAAATCAACAAGTTAATCGGTAAAACCGAACGTGCCGGTTATACGATTGTGCCCTTAAACCTGCATTACACACGTGGTAGAATCAAAGTGGAAATCGGTTTGGCCAAGGGTAAGAAACAGCATGACAAACGCCAAAGCCTGAAAGAAGCGGATTGGAAGCGTGAGAAACAGCGTTTGATGAAAAACGTACGTTGATTTTTTCAGACGGCCTTTTTGTAAAGGCCGTCTGAATATTTATTGTTTGAAAATTTTAAAAAGGAAAACAGATGAAAACCATGATTTTAGCAGCGGCTTCAGCCGTATTGTTGCTGGGCGCGTGTTCCACTACGGAACAAAGAGTATTGAAACCTGAAGAGCTGACCAGCATCAAACATGTCTGCATCATTCAAAATGCAAAAGTAAGACCGCATGATTTGGATCGTGCTTTGTATAAAGCTTTGGCAAAACGCGGCATTGGTAGCACTATTGTGACAGCGGACAACCGCAGCAAACTGTATGATTCTTCTTGCCCGTATAACCTGCGTTACAAAACCAAAGGCAATGACGAAATCTTGCGTAAAGGCGTATTTGTGTTGCGAAGCACGAAGTATGCGGTTTCTACTGTCAGCTACTCTTTAAATGATGAAAACCACTTCCGAACCAATCCTGATTTGGTGAAACAGGCTGAAGGTGTTGTGGCCAAATTGTTGGAAAAAAACAGCAAATAAAAGCCAGAATAAAAAACCGGCTTGCCGCGATATGGAGCATATCGGGCAAGCCGGTTTTGTTTTCAGACGGCCTTAAATGGATTTGATTTTTTCCCAAAGGGTTTTGACCGTACCTTGATAGTAGGTTTCGGAAGTGCAATAGACTGTTTCTAAAGCGCATTGTCCTTGTGAACCGTATTTTTTGATACACTGGTTCAAGGCAATTTGATGTACGGTTTTGAAACGTGGGGAGGTAATGGCCACTACGTTTTGCGCGGTCAATTTGCCCATGGCTTTAGGATAGGCAACAGCGATACAGGTGTTGTGCAGGGGAACAACCGTTTTACAGCCAGTCGCTTGGCCTGCGCCGATACCGGCTAAGGCATCTTGGCCTTTACAGAATGTTTCGAGTTCGGCTGTCGCATCCAGTTGGGTGGCATTTTCTTTGGTAGTTTTGATTTGCAGCGCTTCATTGCTGTCGGCAGGGTTTTGCCACATGGCCAGGTAGCCGTAAGTGTCGGCAGCCAGGGCGGCAGGAGTCAGTGCGCAAAGGATAAGTGTCATTAGTGTTTTTTTCATGTTTGTTCCCTGTTTGTTGGGTATTTGTCGTTATTATAAAGCAAAAGTACTTATTTGATATAAATTTGCTTTTAAAATGAATATTTGAGTGTGGTAGATAGATTATAGGCCGAGACCTTTGCAAAATTCCCCAAAATCCC
>NZ_KV809494.1:0-1929 GCF_001812605.1 Neisseria sp. HMSC073G10
CTGTCCGGTTTGGTTTTTGACGGCGTCGGCCACTAAAAGTATGTTGTGGGAACAAGCCTATGCACTACGTATATACCTACTTACAATAACTTAGAGCTTGTTTTGCTCCTTGTCCAATTTCCACATAGTTACTGTCGGCAGGCATGATTATGTCTTTTTCATCAATACCTTCCCACGCATCTGATCTGATATGTTTGTTGGGGGAAATTATGATTTCTTTGCTATTCATGGTAATGCCGCACATCATCATCCTTCTAAAAAGAGCTGATTTGGTTTTATACCCCAGTGTTTCTCGTATATGATCAACCCATTGGTTATAGCGTTGAACTCTTTGTACCGGATCGAAAAAATTTTTACATTCTTCACTTCCATATTTAAAAGTTCGACTATTTTTTAATGCCTGAGAAATAGCTTGCCCAAGCAGATTGTCATCGACATTTGGAGGCAAAATATGAGGTGGGAATAAGGTGTCCAACATTAACAACCTAAATCCGGATTTTGTTTGCACAATGAACGCTTTTTCATTTGCATATAAACTTGCAAAATATTGATTTTCTAACTTGTCTTCCATTATTTAATCTCCGTTACTTTAACATTAACATTATGGGTCTTTCCGTATTCTATCGCTTTGTTGATTTGCTGCCATTGCTCTTTAGTGGTTTGGGCTGGAATAGCTAAATGTATCTCTCTCCGCCTAATTGTATTAGCATTTAACTCAACACCAGAAAGAGAATAGATTTTAAAATTGGCAGCTTTGTCAATATAATTTTTTAAAGTACTATAAATTTGTCTTGGTTTGAGCATCCTTGATGCTGTTTGTGTATCCAATGTCTTAGCACTAATGGCTAAGCCATCACGGGAGTCATAATAATCAAAAGTTTTAAAATTCTTTGGTAGTCGAGCATCCGAGGGAAGGTTTTTACCAACATAATTCTCCCATGGCATACCTTGCTTTCCAATACCATTATTCCATTGGATACCTACTTTTGAATTAGAAACGGTTTTACTTGGTTTGGCAAATAAGATATTTAAATCCGTAACTTTCTGATGTGCAGTTGAAAATTGATTAGCCATGCGCCCAGCATTAACATCCAAGCTGGTCGGCGGTCGGTTATATCCGGCCGGAATCGGTTCGTGGATTGCCAACGGAGATTTCTTAACCGAAGCCCCACCAAGACTGACACTACCCAACATTGTTCCGGCACCTAAAAAGAAATTGGCTTTCCCGTGCTCAAGGTTTCCCTGTGTGATTTGATAAGTTCCGTAACTGGCTTGTGCTCCACCAATAGCCATCATCAGATAACGTCCTCGAGTGGTAAATTCCAAACCTAAAGCAATGCCTTGTGCGGTGGAGGCTGCTGCTCTGCCTTCAAAACTATCGGCATAAGCTTTATCCCTTTCAAGGATATTCCAAGCTTTCTCGTATTTCCCTATCGGACGACCTTCCGATAAAAAGAAATGCTTAACAGTAGCCAAACCGGTTTTATACTTTCCTCGGGCATCCTGGATTTCTTTCCAAGAGTTATTCCAATGTTCTCTGACTTTTCTATCTCTTTTGGCTAGCCAAAACGGATAATAAGGTTCTCCATTTCTCAAGATTTCTTTACCTTGATAGAGATCATTCTTAATTTTTCTATCAAGAATTTTCTGATCATCATAGATGATGTCTAGATAGGATCGCAAACTAGCTGCTTCTTGGGTTGTCAGGTCTTTTTTTCCATCTTTTCGATGAAGGTCTGAATAATATTTTCTATATAACTCATTGCTTACTTGGTCTTTAGCAGCCAGCCGCTCAAATTCGGCCTTTTCCTCATTACTTGCTGTATGGTTGAGAATTTTCTCTGTTAAAAGATCGTATTTTTTTCTGTCTTCGTTGTTAAGCAGATTATTCTCCACCGCATTCTGTCCAAGCACACCCCCTACCTGTGC
>NZ_KV809495.1:0-40356 GCF_001812605.1 Neisseria sp. HMSC073G10
GTCAACACCTTTCGCAAAATTATTTTCAGAAATTCAACCACCGCCCTGTTTTAACAGGGTTTTTATTTTATAAAAAACACAATCAATCTTTCTACACTATCCAAACATACAAAAAATACAAACTAAAGGCCGTCTGAAATAGTATTTCAGACGGCCTTTTTGTATGGTTTCTATTTATCCAATACGGTGCAGGATAATTTCTAGGACAAATTTACTGCCCACATAGGCAAAAATCAGACTGACAAATCCGACAATAGTCCAAACTGCGGCTTTTTTACCCCGCCATGCGGTCATGCTGTGTTTCAACAATAATGCGCCATAAATCAGCCACGACATAATACTGAAGATGATTTTATGCGTGAAGGTCATGGGTTTGCCGAAAACGGCTTCGGCAAAAAACGTACCGCTGATAACGGAATAGGTCAATAAAACGAATCCTGCCCACATGCCTTGGAACATGAGTTTTTCTAAACTCAATAATGGCGGCAAGAAGCTGACCAATGCGGAAAAACGGCGTTTGTGCAGATTGCGGTCGAGCAAAAGGATCAGGATGGCAAATAAGGTAACGATGCCAAACAGTCCGTATGCGAGCAATGATGATGCGATGTGCGACAGCGGCAATAAGTCTACGATTTGACGACCTGAAAAATCCCCTGGGAAGAGGAAACCCAATAATAAGGTCAATGCGGCGCAGGGATACAATAAGAGTTGCACTCCGCGCAGACAATAAAAGAAGCTGCCCAAGCAGTACATCATCAGCATCAGCCAGACTATCAGACTGAGCGAATAGCCGAAACCGGTAATCAATACCCTATCCTGCAATACTGGGAACATCAATGCTGCGCCATGTACCAATAATGCGCCGCTCAAAATCAGCAGCTCGGTTTTCAGCGGGTAAGACTTATTATTGTGCTTTTTATGTTGCAACCAGGAAAATGCGCCCAATCCGGCATACACCAGCATAAGGCAGATTAAGACAATCGGCATAAATATCTTTCTCAATAGACATGTGAACACTAGACGGACAGCCGGCAGGGTTTCAGACGGCCTTGGTGTGCGTGTTTGTGTTCTTGAAGCATAACTTCGGACTATCGTGTAAAATAATCCGAATTTTATTTTAACAAAGAATGCCCTGTATTGGGCAGCTATTCTCATTATCAAGGATAAGTATGTTAGACAACCTGACCAACCGCTTCAGCAAGGTACTTAAAAATATTCGCGGCCAATCAACGCTGACCGAAGACAATATTAAAGAAGCCTTGCGCGAGGTTCGTCTTGCCCTGCTGGAAGCCGACGTTGCATTGCCCGTCGTTAAAGAATTCGTCAACACAGTCAAAGAACAGGCCCTTGGCCAAGAAGTCGTCGGCAGCCTAACGCCTGACCAAGCCTTTATCGGCGTGGTCAACCAAGCCTTAGTCGAACTGATGGGCAAGGAAAACAAAACACTGGATTTGTCGGTTTCACCGCCTGCCATCGTTTTAATGGCCGGTTTGCAGGGTGCCGGTAAGACAACAACCGTCGGCAAACTCGCCCGCCTGCTGAAAAACGATCAGAAGAAAAAAGTTTTGGTGGTATCCGCCGACGTTTACCGCCCTGCCGCGATTGAACAGCTGCGCCTGTTGGCCGAACAGGTCGGCGTGGACTTTTTCCCATCCGATACCAACCAAAAACCGGTTGAGATTGCAACTGCCGCCGTCGATTACGCCAAAAAACATTTTTACGATGTCTTGATGGTCGATACCGCCGGCCGTTTGGCAATCGATGAAGAGATGATGAACGAAATCAAAGCGCTTCATACGGCGGTCAACCCGGTTGAAACTTTGTTCGTTATCGATGCCATGTTGGGTCAGGATGCGGTGAACACTGCTCAGGCATTTAATGAAGCCCTGCCGCTGACCGGTGTCGTATTGACCAAGATGGACGGCGACTCGCGCGGCGGTGCGGCATTGTCCGTACGCCATGTAACCGGCAAACCGATTAAATTTATCGGTGTCGGCGAAAAAATCAACGGCCTCGAACCTTTCCACCCCGACCGTCTTGCCAGCCGTATCCTCGGCATGGGCGACGTATTGACCCTGATTGAAGACGTTCAAAAAGGTATTGATGAAGAAGCCGCCGCCAAAATGGCGAAAAAGCTGCAAAAAGGCAAAGGCTTCGACCTCAACGACTTTAAAGAGCAAATCCAACAGATGCGCAATATGGGCGGCTTGGAAAACCTAATGTCAAAAATGCCTGGCGAACTGGGTCAAATATCGAAACAAATCCCCGAAGGCACGGCTGAAAAAGCGATGGGCAAAGTAGAAGCCATCATCAACTCGATGACTCCAAAAGAACGCGCCAACCCTGCCCTGCTCAAAGCCAGCCGCAAACGCCGTATTGCAATGGGCGCGGGTACGACCGTGCAGGAAGTGAATAAATTGCTCAAACAGTTTGAACAAATGCAACAAATGATGAAGATGTTCAGTGGCAACGGTTTGGGCAAACTGATGCGTTTGGCCAAAGGCATGAAGGGAATGAAAGGCATGTTCCCAGGTTTGTAAGCTAATTTTACAGAAAACGCCGTCTGAAAAGTTTCAGACGGCGTTTTTATTTTTACTCTAGCAAGAATTACTATTCACATATAACTATGAAATCTATTCCTTTTAAGGATTTTCATAGCGTACCGATGCCTCTTCCAACATTTCCCATTGGCCACCACTACCATGGTAGGTTTCGGCACCAAGACTGAAAACGGCATTGCAGTGCGTACATTGAAAATAATGTACCACGAAATCGTTCCAACCATATATGTCACGATTACCCTGAGAATCAGTATGGGTAATGTAACCGCTATTGGCAATGGTTTTAGCAAAATCAAGGCTGGGACCATAAACTTTGGCGTAGGCTGGGGTAATGTCGATGAGCGTGCCGTCTGCTAAACGATCAGAGGCTCGCAGTAACATTTGCGATAATTCTTTCGGAACCCTGATACGAACGGTAGGTCGCAGGTCAGAACAGTAATCACACATTGTTTGGATCTTTCAGCATAGTAAAGGAAAACGAAGTGGAAGGAGCGCGAAATCCTTGCTTATTCAATCCTCAACTTATTGCGGCTTTTTCTGCTCTTCGCGTACTTTGTCCACTAACTGGTCAATCGTGGTCATGCCGGACTGCCAGTCTTTAAATTCAACTTGGTATTTGCCGCCGACGATAACGGTTGGTGTACCGCTGATTTGGAATTTATTGGTCAACTCTTCCATTTGAGCCGCACGCGCTTGGCTTTCGGGCGCTTCAAATGCAGCCAATACTTTTTTACCGTCAAACGCGGTTTGCTCGGACAACCATTTTTTCAGGGTATCGGTATCGGCCAAGTTAATTTTTTGGTTAACCATCGCATCGAAAATATGGCTGTTGGCTTTATCTGATTCACCGGCCATTTCCACTGCGGCCGCCAAACGTGCCAAAGGTTTCATTTCATCACCCCACACGACATGCTCCCGGCGCATATAGGTATCGTCTTTAAACGTTTTGATGTGCTCGCTCAAAACCGGCTCAAGATGGGCGCAATGCGGGCAGAAGTAGCCGAAGAATTCCAATACTTCGATTTTGCCGGCCTGCTGTTGCGGAATCGGATTGGACAATACGGTGTAATTGACACCTTCGGTCAATGCGGCAGGGGCTGCCGGAGCGGATGTGTTGCTTTGGGCGCTGTCTGCCGGAACGCTGGTTTCCGCCTGTTTGCCGCAAGCGGCCAATGCCAACAGGGTCAATGAAGTCAAAGCTAAGGTTTTCAGTTTCATAGGTATCTCTTTACATTCAAATCAATGGGCGGATTTTATGGCATTTTGTTGGAGGTGTGTTCGATTTGAGTGAAAAAATGTGTTTAGTTTTATTTCAACCTTTATAAAAGGCCGTCTGAAATATGGCTTAGATCATAGCCTTATTTTCAGACGGCCTTTGCCTGATTTCATCAGAAACGGTAATTTACCCGGGAAGTATAGCCGCGCGGATTACCCGGCATGGCATCCGAACGCCAATATTTTTGATTGAACAGATTGCCGACGGCGAAAGTGAGGTTCAGGTTTTTGCGGTTCCAGCCGAGCATGGCGTCGGTTCGGACGAAGCCGGGAAGCGTGGTGACTTCTTTGTTTCTTGAATCGTAGCCGTAGCGTTTGCCCGTACCGGTTACGCCGATTTCGCCGTAGAGGTTTTCGGTCGGCGTGTAACGGAAGAACAGGTTGCCAGTAACGTTGCTGGTGTTGTCCAAATGGATGCCCAAGCGGTCGGGATTTTCTTTGTCTTCAACGACTTTCGCCTGCATCACGCCCAACGAACCGCGCAGGTAGAGTTTTTTGGGGATGATTTGTCCGATGGCGGACAGTTCCACACCGCGCGAACGGTGTTTGCCGCCGACAGCCCAAGTGTAGGGATCATTTTGCGCGTCGGGACGGTAGCGGATATTGAAGCGTTCGATTTGGTAGGCGGACAATGTGGTGCTGAGGCGGTCGTCCAGCCAACTGCTTTTCACGCCGGTTTCGTATTGGCGGGTGTATTCGGGATCGGCGTTGAACACGGCGGAAGACGAAGTGTCGATGCTCAAATAGCCGTCGCGTCCGCCATAAGGTGCGAAGCCTTTGTTATACGAGGCGTAGAGCGTGTGGGCAGGCGTTACGTTCCACACTGCGCCGATGTTGGGGCTGAACGAATGGCCGCTGTATTGACGGCTGCTGCCGGTGAGTTTGTTTTCGGAATTAAAGGTGTATTTGTCGTAACGGCCGCCGAGGACGAATTTCAAGTCGGGCGTGGCGGAGAAGATGTTTTGCACAAAGATGCCGTAGGAGTCGGCTTTGTGGCGGTTTTGGGTGAGGACGGGTTGCAGCCTGCCCGAAGCCGGCCAGCTTGCGCGGTCGTAGGGGTTGATGGAGGCTGTAAAGGCGCGGCTGAAACCCAATGTCGGGTTGCGGTGTTCGCGGCTGTAGTCCATGCCTACGGTCAGGTGGTTTTCAAAACGCCCAATGTGGTAGTCGCCATTGAGCGTGAAGTTGGACGACAGGGTTTTGTTGTCGGTCTGCTGCCAGGCGTAGTTGCGCTTGATGCGGATGCCGTTTTCGCTGCCTGCATAGAAATGGTCGAAATCCTGCGCCGCCGTACGGTGGGCGAGCTGCCATTGGGCACGCCATTTGTCGTTGAAGGCGTATTCAAGATCGGAACGCCAGACTTGCAGCTTGTCTTTGACAAAATCGTTCGGGTGAGCAAAACCCATGCGATAAGGCAGTCCGAAGCGGTCGTACACGGACTTGGTCGGGCTGCGGTCGGGTGTGCGCTCCACATTGTCATAGGTGTATTGCCCCGTCCATTTCAAGCCGTTGTCGAGTTTGACGGTAATGCTGGGCGAAACCATGACGTTTTTGCTGTCTATGCCGCTGCGGAACGAATTGGCGCGCCCGACTTCGCCGGTGAGGCGGATGGCGACGTTTTTGTTCAGCACTTCGTTGATGTCCATATTCAAGCTGCGGTTTGCCCACGAGCCGTAAACCGCTCCGATGTTGCGGCTTTGTTTGAAGTTGGCGTATTTGCTGACCATGTTGATGACACCGCCGCCGTTGGTACGCCCGTAAAGCACGGAGGACGGGCCTTTCAGGATTTCCACGCGCTCGATGTTGGCGGTGCTGCGGCGCACTTGTCCGCTTTCGCGCACGCCGTCGCGGTAAATATCGGATGCATCGGCTTGGAAGCCGCGCAGGAAAATGCTTTCGCCGCGCATATCGTAGGCAGCGTCAATACCGGCGTTGCCTTCGAGGATGGAACTCAAATCGTTCGTGCCGTAATTTTTGTTTTTCTGGATATTGAGCGTATCAACGGTTTGCGGCGTTTCTTTGATGAGCTGTCCGTTGCGGGTAACGGCGGCTTCGTCGTAATTGATGTAGCCTTTGAGTACGCTGGTGTCGGACTATCCGACCACGGTAACGGTGGGTAGGGTGGCGGTGTAATGTTCACCATTGTCCTGCGTATCGGCGGCAGCGACAGGGAAGGAAGCAATAATCAACGTGGGTAATAAAGCTAAATGAAATGGTATTTGCATTTTTATACTCAATTTAACGAAACAACCGAATTATATTGCCTCATAAAAGAAATGAGAATAGTTTCTTTTAATTATATTTAACATGATATTTGCAAACAAAGGCCGTCTGAAATACATATAGGTTTCAGACGGCCTTCGTTTATTAATATTAATAGATACTGCTACACTACTTACTCAACAACATTTCCTGCATCAGCTTCATGCCCCATTGCCAGCCGCCGAGTGCGCCGTTTAACTGGCCGGAATGCGGCGATTGAAGCAGACGAGCGTTCCACCGGTCGGCCTGCTCTTGCGCCCAATCGCGTGGCGTGCCGTTTGTTTCGGCGATAACCAACGCTGTGCGGCAAGGGCAGCGGACACGTTGGAACGTATGGATTTCGTCCTCGGGAAAAGCTTCTGGGCACGGCGAGACCAAAATAATATTGGTCAGGCGTTTTTGCGTCATGATGTCGGCTTGGTACAACCATGCCAAAAATGCGGACACGCCTGCACCATGAGCCACGACGGCAATATTTTTGCTGACGATATGGTTGAAGGCCGTCTGAATGGCGTGTTGCCATTCGGAAATGGTTTGCTGACTATCGGCTTCGGCGGTTTGAACAATCGGATAGCTGACCGCCCAGCGGTCTATCCACATTTCCGCTTCATCCGCATCACGTATCAGAAATAGTGCCATTTCTTCGAGTTCGAAGCTCTGCATTTCAGACGGCCTATTTGAGCAAGTCGTTAAGTGTAAATGCAATCAGCAATGCAGCAGGCACGCTGAGGATGGCACAAGTTGCCAGGCAAAGTACGATGTTAGCCACCAGCCGCCAGCCCTTCCAAGCAAAGCATTTGGCCGCAATCAGCAGGCAAGGCAGGGAAAACAGCAGCCATACCAACGCCCAAGTCGGATTGGCCTTGGTCGGGGCAACCCAGCCGGACATCCGCGCCAACATAAACACCGCCCACACCAGCATAGGCAATACAAATGCCGCCACGACCCACGCCGCGCCTACGCCGGTTTTGCCGTTTATATTCCAATCATATTTACCAAAAACCTTATTCGGCAACATAGTCATACTCCACAACTAAAGGGGCGTGATCCGAGAATTTCTCGTCTTTATAAACATGTGCGGAAACGGCTTTGGCGGCCAACTCCGGCGTAACCATCTGATAATCGATGCGCCACCCGACATCTTTCGCATACGCTTGTCCGCGGTTGCTCCACCAGGTATAGCCCGGCACATCGGGATAAAGTGTGCGCCACATATCCGTCCAACCGAGTTTGTGGATGACTTTGCCTATCCATTCGCGCTCTTCAGGCAAGAAGCCCGAATTTTTCTGATTGCCCTTCCAATTTTTCAAGTCGATGTTTTGGTGGGCAATATTCCAGTCACCGCAGACGACGATGTCGCGCCCTTCGTTTTTCATGGCTTCGAGCATGGGATAGAACGCGTCCAAAAAGCGGTATTTCACTTGTTGGCGCTCTTCCGCGCTGCTGCCGCTGGGCAGATACAGCGAAATTACCGACAACTTGCCGAAATCGCAACGAACAAAACGGCCTTCCCTGTCAAATTCTTCAATGCCCATGCCGATTTGCACATTGTCGGGTTTGCGTTTGCTGTACACCGCCACGCCGCTGTAACCGCGCTTTTCGGCGCAATGCCAGTAGCCGTGCATACCGTGCGGATTTTTCATATCGTCTGACAGGTCAGCTTCTTGAGCTTTCAGTTCCTGCACGCAGACAATGTCGGCACCGGAAGCGGCGATGTATTCATAAAAACCTTTTTTATAGGCAGAGCGGATGCCGTTGACGTTGGCAGAGATGATTTTCAACATAAGATTTGGGTAATTTTTAAAAACGGATAATAGATTGAAGTTTTTCAGACGGCCTGCAAGTCATAAACAAATACTTTGGAATTGCGGCCGTTGGCATTATATTCCTGCCGGCGTTCGGCAGGCAGGTCATCGGCTGAGGCCGTCTGAAAGCCCCGTTCGACAAACCATTCGCCTGTATGTGTGGATAAGGCGAAAAGCGTTTTGATATTTAAGGCGCGTGCTTTTTGAAACAGATGTTCCAACAGCAATTCGCCATAGCCGCCATCGCGTGCTTCGGGCGACACCACCAGACAGGCCAATTCGCCGCAGTCCGGTTCGGAAAAGGTTTTCAACGCCACGCAGCCGTAAATGTTTTGATCGTGTTCCAATACGGAAAAACTGGAAATATGGTTTTCCAAATACTCGCGGCTGCGGTGTAACAAGATGCCTTGTTCCGCCAGAGGACGGATTAAGGCGATGATGTGCGGAATGTCGTCGCTGCGTGCCTGACGGATGGAAACAAACGGCTCACGCGCAATAGATGTACCGCTGCCCTCGCGGGTAAACAGCTCGCGCAACAGGCTGCCGTCTTCACGGCCGTTGAGAATCTGCACCCGCGATACGCCGTTTTCCAACGCGCCTACCGCCGCATGCAGCAAATCGGCCGGCGCATCGGGATTGTCGTGTATCAGTTCCTGCACTTCGCCGACAGACAAAGTATTGGCCAACGAGCCGTCGGCACGACAAATACCGGCTTCTTCGGTCAAGAAAACCAGTTTCTCCGCCTGCAAAGCCATTGCCACTTCCTGCGCGGTTTCGCACATGCTCAGATTGAAGGTTTTGCCGCTGTACGAATGCCCCAAAGGACTGATCAGCACCACCGCGCCGCCATCCAAACGCAAACGGATTTCTTCCGCGTCGATTTTGCGGACGGTACCGGTATAGCCCATGTCCACGCCGTCGATAACGCCCAACGGACGGGCGGTAATAAAGTTGCCGCACGCGATAACCGGCGGCTTGCTCCGTTGCGGTGCGGATACGCTGCTGAACAAGGCGGCTTCGACATCGCTGCGGATAATTCCCGCCACCTGCTTCACTTCCATCAGGGTCGCTTCATCGGTAATCCGTCGGCTGCCGCTGTATTGCGGAACAAAATCCCGACCCGAAGCCAATTTGTCAAGCAAATGCCGCGAACCGTGTACCAAGACCAAACGCAAGCCCAAGCTGGCCAACAGGTTCAAATCTGCAGCCAAACGAATCAAGGTTTCGCCTTCCAACAAGCTGTCGGTCACGCCGACCACCATGGTTTTGCCGCGCAAATACTGGATATAGGGCGCGGCCTCGCGAAAGCTGGCGACAAAATGGGCGATGGCACTCATAGCAGGGCAAGATAAAAGAGTTGCATAATCAAAACCGTCAGCGCAATCAGCGATGCCAACGTCCAGTTGAAACCGTCCTTGCGCGTTTTGACCGCTGCCTGCTCTTCCGCCTTGGGCTCTTCCTTGAGCGCGCTATTGAGCAAATCGGAAATTTCTTTGCGCGAGAGTTTGGAGTGTTTGAGGATTTGCGCGCCGATGTTATGCACGAGGCGCACATCCGTTACCGCCACAGGCAGATGGGCCGGATCGGCCGGCAGGTTGCCCGACAGATAATCCTTGGCCTTAAACATCCCCGAACAACGCGTGCAGACCACGAAACCCTGCGCCACGTTCAACTGGGCATCTTTCACCCAATGCGGTGTTTTACAATGAGGACAAGAACAAGCAGGCATGAGTATTTTCCGTAAGTGTATTGAATCAAAAATATATTTTAGCTAATGCTTCAGGCCGTCTGAAACAGTTTTCAGACGACCTGAGCATAATGTTATGGTTTAAACCGCGCCGTAACGTTCGCGATAGGCTTTGACCGGCTCGAAGAAGCCGCCAAATTCGGCATTGTTTTGCAAGAGCGTGAACAAGTCGTTCAAGTTGGCAATCGAAACCACCGGCAGGCCGTATTGTTTTTCAACTTCCTGCACCGCCGACAATTCGCCCGTGCCTTTTTCCATGCGGTCGAGCGCAATGGCCACTGCGGCAGGCGTTGCGCCTTCGGCCTCAATCAGTTTGACCGACTCGCGCACGGATGTACCAGCGGAAATCACATCATCGATAATCAGCACGCGGCCTTTCAAAGGCGCGCCTACCAACACACCGCCCTCGCCGTGGTCTTTGGCTTCTTTGCGGTTGTAGGCAAACGGTACGTTTACGCCTTTTTCCGCCAACATCATCGCTGTTGCCGCCGCCAAAATAATGCCTTTATAGGCCGGGCCGAACAGCATGTCGAACTTCACGCCGCTGGCAATAATGGCCTCGGCGTAAAACTTCGCCAGCTGCAAAGTCGATGCGCCGTCATTGAACAAACCGGCATTGAAAAAATAAGGCGACTGACGGCCGGCCTTGGTCGTAAATTCGCCGAATTTCAACACGTTTTGTGCCAAAGCGAATTTGAGGAAGTCTTGACGGAAATCGGACATTTGGGTTCTCCCGAAAGATGTTGATTTATCAAAGAAACGATTATAAAGGATTCATGCGGAAAAATCAGGCCGTCTGAAAGCAGGTTCAACTCGCTTTAAACCGACTTGCCCTATTCCCTTTCAAACTGACAAGGCGACATTACCGTCTTATCCCGGCAATCAAAACGGATTATTCCCGATGATACGGATGATTGTGCAAAATCGAAACGGCGCGATAAAGCTGCTCGGTCAGTAAAACGCGCACCATGCCGTGCGGCAAGGTCAGGCTGGAAAGGCGCATCATCATATTTGCCTGCTGTTTCAAACGGTCGGTCATGCCGTCTGCGCCGCCGATAATAAAGCAGACGTGTTCGCCGTTTTGCTGCCAGCTTTTCAAATGTTGCGCCAATTCAACCGAAGTCGGCGCTTTGCCGCGCTCGTCCAATACCACCAAAAACGCGCCCTGCGGTATGGCTTCCAACAGGCGTTTTTCTTCAGCCACCATGCCCTGAGCCGCATTCACACCCGCGCCGCGTTTCTCTGGCTTGATTTCTTTCAGCGCATAATTGACATCGCGCCCGAAGCGTTTGGCGTACTCGCCGACGGCTTCATCCACCCAACGCGGCATTTTCGTGCCGACAGCCAAGACGGTGATATTCATGGAGTATCCTTTGTTATCGAATTG
Organism: Neisseria sp. HMSC073G10; assembly: GCF_001812605.1. Classification (NCBI taxonomy): domain Bacteria; kingdom Pseudomonadati; phylum Pseudomonadota; class Betaproteobacteria; order Neisseriales; family Neisseriaceae; genus Neisseria; species Neisseria sp. HMSC073G10. The sequence continues at coordinate 11,038 of NZ_KV809495.1, forward strand.
TCGGTTGGGCACTATGGTCAAGCAAGCCCTTAACCTTTTCAAACCATGAGCCAATGACCACGCAACCGACTGAAAATAAAAGGCCGCCTAAAAGCCGAATGTATCCCGTTCGGCTGTTTCAGACGGCCTTTCAATGATTAGCAGTGAACCAGTGTACCTTCGTTTTCGCCGGTTACCACGCGTTTGAGTGAGCCTTCTTTAGCAATGCCGAATACCACGATATTGAGTTTGCGTTCGCGGCAGAGGGCGAAAGCGGTGGCATCCATCACTTTGAGATTCTTCAACAAGGCTTCGTCAAAAGTAATGGTTTCGTAGCGTGTTGCAGATGGGTCTTTTTTCGGGTCTGCGGTGTACACGCCGTCGACGTTGGTGGCTTTGAGCATCACGTCGCAGTTCATTTCCGCACCGCGCAATGCAGCGGCAGTGTCGGTCGTGAAGAACGGGTTACCGGTACCGGCGGCGAAAATCACGACTTTGCCTTCTTCCAAATATTGAATGGCTTTAGGACGGGCGTAAGTTTCAGCGATTTGTTGCATGGAAAGTGCGGATTGAACACGCGCTTTGATGCCCAAGGTTTCAAATGCGTCTTTGAGTGCCAACGCGTTCATCACGGTTGCCATCATGCCCATGTAGTCGGCAGTGGCGCGGTCCATGCTGCCTGCTTGTGCAGATACGCCGCGGAAAATGTTACCGCCGCCGACAACGATACCGACTTGCACGCCCATTCTCACGATTTCGGCAATTTCGCCGACAGTTTGAACGATGGTATCGTGATTGATGCCGAATGGATCAGAGCCCATCAGGGATTCGCCGGAGAGTTTCAGTAATACACGTTTGTATTTGATTTGCTGTGTCATGGGATACCTTGCTTTCTTGAATGTCGTCGGTCGGAGTTGGGCCGTCTGAATTTCAAACGGTCGGATTACAATGATATGGTGTGTCGTTCTATTATTGTTTTGTTTTCAGACGGCCTTTATATTCGGTCGTCTTAAAATAGGTACCGTAAACGGTTTTCTCAAAAAAAAGCACCCTGATTCGTTTGGAATCTAGGTGCTTTCTTTTTCATAAGTGCCTTACACTTTAGCAGCGGCAGCAACTTCGGCTGCGTAGTCAACAACAGCTTTCTCGATACCGTCGCCTACTTTGTAGCGTACGAAGCTGATCACTTCAGTGCCGTTTTCTTTAGCGAATTGGGCAACAGTTTGGTCAGGGTTCATCACGAACGCTTGGCCGTTCAGAGTGATTTCAGCCAAGAATTTGCGGATACGGCCTTCAACCATTTTAGCGGCGATGTCGGCAGGTTTGCCGGAAGCGATAGCTTGCTCGGTGTAGATGTGGCGTTCTTTTTCAACGGTTTCAGCATCTACTTCGGCTTCGCTTACGCATTGTGGTTTAGCGGCAACGATGTGCATACCGATTTTGCGTGCTACGTCTTCAGAGCCTTTATACTCAACCAATACGCCTTCGGTAGCCAAAGCACCGTGGATGTAGGCAACCAGTTGGTTGGCAGTGTCAATCACTTGGAAGCGGCGAACAGACATGTTCTCGCCCAATTTAGCGATGATGGCTTTGCGTTCTGCTTCAACCAGTTCGCTCAGCTCTTCAACAGAAGCCGGTTTTTTCTCGGCAGCAGTTTTAGCAACGAAGTTGGCAAATTCTACGAAGCCGGCGTCTTTAGCAACGAAGTCGGTTTCGCAGTTTACTTCAACCAATGCACCGACATTGCCGTTGATCGCGTAAGCCAATACGCCTTCGGCAGCAGTACGGCCAGCCAGTTTACCGGCTTTCGCACCAGATTTAATACGCAGGATTTCTTCGGCTTTGTCGAAGTTGCCTTCAGCTTCAACCAAGGCTTTTTTGCATTCCATCATGCCCAGGCCGGTAGCGGCGCGCAAGTCGGCAACCATTTTTGCAGTAATTTCTGCCATTTTGAATCTCCTAGATTTTTGGGAACACGGCCATTGCCGTGTTTGGAAATAGTGGCCGTCTGAAACGGATTTCAGAACGGGATTTGAGAAAAGGGGCATAACGCCCCTCTTCTGTGTACCGAATTACTCGGCAGCAGCTTCTTGGGCAGCAGCTACAGTTTCTTGCAGCGCTTGGTTTTTGCCTTCCAAAACTGCGTCAGCGATGCCGCGGCAGTACAGGCGGATAGCTTTAGCGGAGTCATCGTTACCAGGGATAACGTATTTCACGCCGTCAGGGCTATTGTTGGTATCGACTACGGCGATAACAGGGATGCCCAATTTTTCAGCTTCAACCAGAGTACCTTTTTGGTAGCCGGTATCGATAACGAAAATCGCGTCAGGCAGGCCTTTCATGTTTTTGATACCGCCCAAAGAACGTTCCAGTTTTTCAACGTCGCGTTGCATTTCCAGAATTTCTTTTTTGTTGAAACCGCCTTCAGCAGCGTTTTCCAGGGCAGCAGTTTTTTCTTCCAGGCGTTTGATGGATTGCTTAACGGTTTTGTAGTTAGTCAGCATACCACCCAACCAGCGGTAATCAACGAAAGGCATACCGGCACGGGTAGCTTCTTCGCGGATGATGTCGCGGGCTTGGCGTTTGGTACCTACGAACAATACTGTACCTTTGTTGGCAACCAGACGACGTACGGCTTCTTGCGCCTCTTGGAACATCGGCAGGGTTTTTTCCAAGTTTACGATATGGATTTTGTTGCGCGCACCGAAAATGTATTGAGCCATTTTCGGGTTCCAGAAACGGGTTTGGTGACCGAAGTGAACACCGGCTTCAATCATCTGACGCATAGTAATTTGAGACATGTTATTTCCTTGAAAGGGTTAAAGAGCACACATTCAATCGCATAGAACTTGATAGGCGGCGCCTATTGTCAAGCACCCTTCGGCGAAAGTGGGCATAAGTTTTAAAAAATAAAAGAGTGTTTCCGAAATGGAAAACTGACGGATTATAGCGGATAAGGGGCCGTCTGAAAAGGGATTTTATACCTTTCCGTCCTGTTTTTCATCCGTCTGTACCGCCTTTTGGCGGGCCGCTTCAAACTCCGCCTGCTCCTGCCGTTTCATCAGGCGGTTGCGGCGGCGGATGGTCACGACAAAGACCGTAAACACAGTGGGCAACACTGCCCAAAAAACCAAATAAATCAACGCGCGCGCAATACTCGGCTGCGCGGCGGAAAACATCACGGCAACAAAAAGATAGCCGATGGCGACAATGTGCCACATTGTGTGCGTCCTGTTTGAATGTTAACAAAATCGTTATAATCGCAACATTCTACCGCAATCCCGAAAGGCCGTCTGAAAATGAGGAATCCCGAAAAATCGGCACTACGCAAACAGTTCCGCCGCGTACGCGCCCAAATGAGCTCCGACGAGCGCAACGCCGCCACCGAAACCATCAACCGCCTGCTCAAGCCCTACATCAAAAAAGGACGGAAAATCGGCGTGTATTGGCCGATGGGCAAGGAATTGCGATTGGACGGCTTTGTCCGTGCCGCACAAAAACGCGGCGCAAAACTCTACCTGCCCTATATCGAACCGAACACGCGGCGGATGTGGTTCACCCCCTACCCTGCCGACGGCGCCAAACAAGAACGCAAACGCGGCCGCGCCAAATTGCACGTCCCCCAATTCACCGGCAAAAAAATCCGCGTCCACCAACTCAACCTATTGCTGGTCCCCATCGTCGGCATCGACAAACGCGGCTACCGCCTCGGACAAGCCGGCGGCTATTACGACGCCACCCTCTCCGCCACGAAATACCGCCTGCAAACCCAAACCCTGGGCGTAGGCTTCGGCTGCCAACTGACCGACACCCTGCCGACCGAACCACATGATATTCCCCTAAACGGCTTTGTATCGGAGTCGGGCGTGCTGGTGTTCAAACATCATTGACCAATAGTTTTCAGACGACCCCCGTTTAAGACACTATAAAAGGTCGTCTGAAAACTCAAACCATCAAATACAAAGGAAACCCCCATGACTGATTTCTCATCCACTCCCATTTTATCCTTCGACCGCGTCCGTCTCGAACCTTTAACAACGGCACACGAAGCCGGTTTGCGCGAAGCAGTTTGCGACGGCGAAGTTTGGAAGCTGAACGTAACCACCGCGCCCGAACCCCACCTAGTAGCTGACTATATCCGCACCGCCATACAAACCCGCCTCGCCTTTGCCGTCATCGACGAAGACACGGGAAAAATTATCGGCTCGACTTCGCTTTACCACATCGACCCCACCATCCCACGCCTCTACATCGGTTTCACATGGTATGCCCTGTCGGCACGGCGCACGCGTATCAATACCGCCTGCAAAATCATGTTGCTCGACTACGTTTTCGACACTTTAAACTGCCGTTGCGCCTGCTGGCAGACCGACAACCTCAACACCGCCTCCCAACGCGCCATCGAACGCTTGGGCGCACACAAAGACGGCATCTTGCGCTGCCATAAGCTGCGGAAAGACGGCAGCGTGCGCGATACGGTTGAATACAGCCTGCTGCGTGAGGAATGGCCGCAGGCAAGGATACAACTGCTCGAAAAAGCGGCAGCTTATGACGCGTCCTGAAAAAACGTTTTCTTCTTCATTTTTTCATCAGAACACGCCCATCTTGCTGACAATCCGAACTCTTTAAAAAATTAATGAAATAAGGTGCAACACCGTCAATCCCCTGATAAATAAAGGCCGTCTGAAACTTTCAGACGGCCTTTATTCAAATTAAACCTTACTTGGCATCTTTAAACCCGCGTTTTAAATGCACCATCAACAATGCGACGGCGGCAGGTGTTACGCCAGAAATGCGGCTGGCTTGGCCGACGGTTTCGGGTTTGTGCTGGTTGAGCTTTTGCTGCACTTCGGCAGATAAACCTTTGACTTTGCTGTAATCGATGTCATCGGGCAGCTTTAAGGTTTCGATGTCGCGGCGGCTGTCGATTTCTTCGTTTTGGCGGTCGATATAGCCTTGGTATTTGACTTGGATTTCGACTTGTTCGACCACGCTGTCGGCAAGTGCGGTTTCAGGTTGTGCGTCGGGCAGGGTCATCAGCGCGGCGTAGTCGAGGTTCGGGCGGCGCAGGAGGTCGTGCAGGTTGGCTTCGCGGCTGAGTTTTTGGCCGAATACGCGCAGCTGCTCCTCTTCGGCGAGTTTTTGCGGCGTGTACCACGTTGTTTTCAAACGTTGGATTTCGCGTTCGATGGCTTCGCGTTTTTCGTTGAACATGCGCCATTGTTCTTCACCCACCAAGCCGATTTTGTAGCCGTCTTCGGTCAGGCGCATATCGGCGTTGTCTTCTCTGAGTTGCAGGCGGTATTCGGCGCGGCTGGTGAACATGCGGTAAGGCTCGTTCACGCCTTTGGTGATGAGGTCGTCCACCAATACGCCGAGATAGGCTTGTTCGCGGCGCAGCAGGAGCGGGTCTTGTCCGCGGACGTATTGCACAGCGTTCGCGCCTGCGAGCAGGCCTTGTGCGGCGGCTTCTTCGTAGCCCGTTGTGCCGTTGATTTGTCCGGCGAAGAAGAGGCCTTGGATGGTTTTGGTTTCGAGGCTGGCTTTGAGGTTGCGCGGGTCGAAGTAGTCGTATTCGATGGCGTAGCCGGGGCGCAGGATATGGGCGTTTTCGAGGCCTTTCATGCTGCGCACGAGGGCGATTTGGATGTCGAACGGCAGGCTGGTGGAGATACCGTTTGGATAGTATTCGTGCGTGGTCAGGCCTTCGGGTTCGAGGAAAATCTGGTGGCTGTCTTTGTCGGCGAAGCGGTTGATTTTGTCTTCGATAGACGGACAATAACGCGGGCCCACGCCTTCGATTTTGCCGGTAAACATCGGGCTGCGGTCGAAGCCTGAGCGGATGATGTTGTGGGTTTGCGTGTTGGTATGTGTAATCCAGCAGGACACTTGGCGCGGGTGCATATCGGCGTTGCCGCGTACGGACATTACAGGAACGGGTGTGTCGCCGGGCTGTTCGGTGAGCTGGGAAAAATCAATCGTGCGCCCGTCGATACGCGGCGGCGTGCCGGTTTTCAGACGGCCTTGAGGCAGGTTCAATTCGCGCAAACGGCCGCCCAAGGATTTGGCGGCAGGATCGCCGGCGCGGCCGCCTTCGTAGTTTTCCAAACCGATATGGATTTTGCCGGACAAAAACGTGCCGGCGGTCAACACGACGGCGCGTGCTTTAAACTCCACGCCCATCGCGGTAACCACGCCGCTGATGCGTTCGCCATCAAGCGTTACGTCTTCAACGGCTTGTTGGAAAAGGTCGAGGTTTTCTTGGTTTTCCAGCATTTCGCGGATGGCGGCTTTATATAGGATACGGTCGGCCTGCGCGCGCGTGGCTCGCACTGCCGCGCCTTTGCTGGCGTTCAAGCGGCGGAACTGGATACCGGATTTGTCGGTGGCCAACGCCATCGCGCCGCCCAATGCGTCGAGTTCGCGCACAAGATGGCCTTTGCCGATACCGCCGATGGAGGGGTTGCACGACATTTGGCCGAGGGTTTCGATGTTGTGTGAAAGCAGCAGGGTTTGCGCACCCATGCGTGCGGCGGCAAGCGCGGCTTCGGTACCGGCATGGCCGCCGCCGACGACAATTACGTCGTAGGTTTTGGGGTAAATCATGTAAGTCATTTTTATGTGTTCTGTAAAGGTTTCAGACGGCCTTTTGTTGATCAGGCCGTCTGAAAAGTGGAATCAAATCTTAGAAAACCAAGCTTAGAAGGTATAGCCTGTTTCCAATTCGTCATCGCCGACCAATTCGACCAGCAACGCATACAGCGGCGCCAAATCGTTGTAACGGCGGGATACGCGGCGCAAATAGTTCAAGAAGCGCGGGATTTCAGGACGGTATTTGTCTTTGCCGTCGCGGTAGTACAGGCGGGCAAAAATGCCGGCTACTTTCAAATGGCGTTGTACGCCCATCCATTCAAACCAGCGGTAGAACTCGTCAAACTCGGCAGGCACGGGCAGCTGGGCAGCGCGTGCTTTTTCCCAGTAGCGGATGGCCAAGTCCAATACAAATTCTTCTTCCCATTCGATAAACGCATCGCGCAGCAGCGACACCAAATCATAGGAAATCGGGCCGTAAAGCGCGTCTTGGAAGTCCAACACGCCCGGGCGGCCTTTTGCCAGCATCAGGTTGCGGACGATAAAGTCGCGGTGGACATACACTTTGGGCTGCGCCAACAGGGGCGGCAGCAGCGTATCGACGGTTTGCTGCCACAACTGGCGTTGCTTGAAGGTCAGCTCGCGGCCCAATTCTTTGGCCACAAACCATTCGGGGAACAAATTAATCTCGCGCAACATGACTTCGCGGTCGTATTCCGGCAGTTTGTCGGGTTGGCTGGCTTTTTGCAGCTCGATCAGTTCGTCGATGGCTTCGAGCAGCAGGGCTTTGTGGGCGGTTTCACTGTGTTCCTGATTCATGGCAGTCAGGAATGTGGTGTTGCCCAAATCGTTCAACACCATAAAACCCAACGCTTCATCCACATGAAGCACTTGCGGCACATTGACCATATTAAACAGTTTTTGTACTTTCAAATACGGCGCAACACTCATCTTCTCAGGAGGCGCGTCCATACAGATGACAGTCTGGCCGTCTGAAAACGTCGCGCGGAAATAACGGCGGAAGTCGGCATCGGCTGCCGCAAAGCTCAATTCGAACGGCTGGTTCGGATAAACAGACTCCAGCCAGTTTTGTAATTCGGTTTGTCGTTGCATAGCGGTATCGCAGAATTTCAGGTTACAATAACCGCTATTCTAACTGGCAAACCGATTTAAGGGGCGATTTTGGCTCGTTTATTTTCACTCAAACCCTTGGTACTCGCCTTAATTATGGGCTTTGGCGCAACAGCCGTGCGCGCGGAAGATGCTTCTGTTCCGCAGGCGGAAGACTATACCCCTGCCCACACCGCTGCATCCAATCCGGCAAAAACCAGCCAAAGCGAAGCCGATCCGCTTTCCTTGGGCAGCACTTGCCTGTTTTGCGACCACGAAGATGCCAAGCCGGCCGAAACCGCCGAAATCAAACGCAGCGGCGAGCCTGCCCTGCCTGCCGATTACACCCGCGTCAACGCCGATAAAATAGAAGGTCAGACCCAAGTCGGCGTCCGTGCCGAAGGCGACGTCATTGTCGAGCGCAATGCCGATGTTCTCAACGCCGATTGGGCGCAATACGACCAAGCCACCGACACCGTTACCGCCGGCGACCGCTTTACCCTGTATCAAAACGGTTCGACCGTATCCGGCGACCAATTGGTTTACAACCTCAAAGACCAAACCGGTTCCGGCACCGCCGTGCGCCTCAATACCGAACAAGGCGGCCGCCACCTTCAAAGTGTCAGTGAAAAAGCCGAACTCAAAGGCAAAGGCCTCTACAAACTCATCAATACCAAATTCAACACCTGTTCGCCCGGCGATGCCAGCTGGTATATCCAAGCGCAAAGCATTGAAGCCGATGAGTCGACAGGTATCGGCGTGGCCAAACACGCTTCGCTGGTATTCGGCGGCGTCCCCGTCCTCTACACGCCTTGGGCGGACTTTCCCATCAACGGCAACCGCAAAAGCGGCCTGCTCGTTCCGACCATTGCCACGGGTTCAGACGGCCTTGAGCTGAGCCTGCCCTACTACTTCAACCTTGCCCCAAATTTGGATGCCACCATCCGCCCGGGCATCATCAGCAAACGCGGCGTGCAACTGGGCGGCCAAGTCCGTTATCTGCAACCGAATTACAGCGGCGAAGTCGATGGCGACTGGATGCCCAACGACCAAAAAAGCGTCCACAACAACCGCTACCAGTTCAAATGGAAACACCAGCAGCAGCTGAACAGCAAAATCAGCGGCGGCATCAACTACAACCAAGTTTCTGACGACGATTACTACCGCGACTTCTACGGCCGCGAAGACATCGCACGCAACGTCAACCTTGACCGTCAGGCATGGCTCAATTACAGCGATAAACTGCTAGGCGGCAGCTTCGATGGCTCGTTGCGCGTACAAAAATATCAAACGCTGGCCAACCAAGACGGTTATAAAGACGAGCCTTATGCCATCATGCCCCGTCTGACCGGCCGTTGGCAAAGCCATCTCGGCAAAGCGCAACTCAACGTGTTCGGCCAATTCACCCGTTTTGACCACGACACCAAGCAAGACGGCAGCCGCGTGGTACTCTACCCGAGCGTCAAATGGGATTTCCACAACCAATGGGGCTACATCCGACCTAAAGTCGGCGTACACGCCACTTATTACAGCCTCAACAGCTTCAACGGCCAAAGCAGCCGCAATGTCAGCCGCGTCCTGCCGATCATCAACGTCGACAGCGGCCTGACTTTCGAGCGCAGGGCCCGGCTCTTCGGCGGAGAATACCTGCAAACGCTTGAACCACGCCTGTTTTACAACTACATTCCGACCAAGTCCCAAAACGACCTGCCCAATTTCGACAGCTCCGAAAACAGCTTTACCTATTCGCAGCTGTTCCGCGAAAACCTGTATTCGGGCAACGACCGCATCAATTCGGCCAACAGCCTGACACTGGCCACACAAAGCCGCATCCTCAACCCCAATACCGGTGCGGAACTCTTCCGTGCAGGTATCGGCCAGAAGTTCTACTTCAAAAACGACAACGTCCTGCCTGACGGCAGCGTCAGCCGTTATCCGCGCAGCCAGTCCGACTGGGTAGCCTTTGCACACGGCAACATTACCCCGAGCATCCGCATCGACTTGGACATCCACTACAACCAAAACCAAAGCCGTGCCGAAAGCTACGCCGCAGGGATTGCCTATAACCCCGAACCCGGCAAAGTCTTAAGCGCGCGCTACAAATACGGACGCAACGAGCGCATCTATCTGCAAGCCAACGGCGACTATTTCTACGACAAACTCAGCCAAGTCGACCTTGCCGCCCAATGGCCGTTGAGCAAAAACCTGTACGCCGTCGCCCGTTATAACTACGAAATCGAAGCCAAAAAACCGCTGGAAATGCTCATCGGTGCAGAATACAAAAGCAACTGCGGCTGCTGGAGCGCAAGCTTGGTCGGCCAACGCTATGTTACCGGCGAAAACAGCCACAAAAACGCCGTATTCTTCAACCTCCAACTCAAAGACTTGAGCAATATCGGCAACAACCCATTCGAAAAACTCCGCTTAGCCATCCCCGGTTACAGCAAAACCAACGAGGTAGTCAAACAATGAACTTCAAACCCCTGATTCTCGTCGCCGCACTCACTCTCGCAGTAGGCGCACACGCCGCCCCTAAAACCAAAGCAAGCAAAGCGCGCGTAGCCAAAGCAGCTGCCGTCAGCGCCACCACCATGCCTGCCGTACAAAGCGGCGTACATCTTTCAGACGGCATTGCCGCGGTTGTCGACAACGAAGTCATTACCCACCGTCAAGTAGAACAAGCCGTGGCACAAGCGCGTCAAACCATGCCTAAAGGCACACAAATGGACGCCAACGAGCTACGCCAACAGGTTTTGGCACAAATGATCAACCAATCCCTGATCCTCCAAGCAGGCAAACGCCGCAACATCCAAGCGGCCGATAGCGAAATCGAAGCCGTTATCGCGCACAACCCCAACATCAAAAACCCGTCTGCCGCCGTCCGTCAAGACATCGCCGACAGCATTATTGTTGAAAAAGTGCGCCAACAGGCCATCATGCAAAACAGCCGCGTGAGCGACTCCGAAGTGGCACGCTACATCGAGCAGGCCAAACAACAAGGCGTCACCCTGCCTGAAGCAGACCCTGTGCGCCAATACCATGCCCAACACATCCTCATTAAAGCCGACAACGACAATGCCGCCGTCGGCGCAGAAAGCACCATCCGCAAAATCTACTCACAAGCCCGCAGCGGCGCAGATTTCGGCGGTTTGGCACGCCAATACTCGCAAGACAGCAGCGCTGGCAACGGCGGCGATTTGGGCTGGTTTGCCGACGGCATGATGGTTGCCCCATTTGAAGAAGCCGTCCACAAACTCAAACCCGGCCAAATCAGCGCCCCTGTCCGCACCCAATTCGGCTGGCACATCATCAAGCTGAACGACGTCCGCGAAGCAGGTACGCCTGAAGAGCGCCAACAAAACGCCGTCCGCCAATATCTGTCCCAACAAAAAGCGCAACAGGCGACCACCAACCTCCTACGCGAACTGCACAGCAGCTCCTACGTTGACGTACGCTAATCGCGCGTATTGTTAAAAAGGCAGAAATCCGTACAATAAGGCCGTCTGAAAACCATTATTCAGACGGCCTTTTCCCTTAAGCAACCATTGATTAAAGCACCCCATCATGTCCATCCGTCCTAACTGGCAAGCCGCCACCCTGCTGCAAGCCGAAGAAACCGCCCTTACTTCCGCACACACCGGCCGCACCTACCGCATTCAAGCCGCGGCACTCGGCGAGCGTCCAGCAGGCGGCTATCCCGTGCTGTATATTCTTGACGGTGATGCCTTTTTCCCCGCCATCCTTAATATGGCGCAATCCCTGCTCATCAACCCCATCACCAAAAGCCATGCCGCCTGTCTGATTGTCGGCATCGGCTACACCGGCGGCACCATCCGCGACTTAAGCCAACGCGCCCTCGACTACACGCCGCCGCTGCCAGATAACGCGCCCGAATCCGAACGCAAACAATACGGCCAAGCCGACCGCTTCAGCCGCTTTATCGATGACGAACTCTCCGTCCTGCTCGACAGCAAATACCGCATCGATACCCAAAACCAAGCCGTCTTCGGCCATTCGTTCGGCGCCTTGTACGGCCTCTATTCCCTGTTCACCCGCTCCGAACGCTTCCGCCATTATTTGCTGGTGTCGCCGTCTATCTGGTGGCAAGACCGCCGCGTACTCGATTGGCTGCCCGACACTTTGCCGCAAAGAATCGGCATCCGCCTTGGCGCGGGCGAACATGAAGGCAGAAATAACCGCCCCGACCAAACCAGCCGCGGCATGGTTGCACAAGCCAAAATTCTTGCCGGCACTTTGCACCACCTCGGCGCGGATGTCCGCTTTACCCTCTACCCCAACGCCAATCACGGCAACGCCCCGTTTTACGCCCTGACCGACTGTATCGAATATTTGCGCAGCGCATGGCAGCGTTAAAACAGGTTTGTCAAACATTGAGGCCGTCTGAAACGCAAACTTAGAAGCGTATTGAACCTATTGGATCGATCTAAAATCCAATTATAAAAAGGCCGAGACCTTTGCAATAACATAGGTTGAGACCTTTGCAAAGGTCTCGGGGCATGAAAAAGGGAGAGGCTACCTGAAAAATAGATTTTCAGGTAGCCTCAAACCGGTTTGGCATGCATCCGAAACGGAAAATTTGAGCGGTTACATACCTTGGGTTGGTGGCAGTGTTATTTCAACTTGGCTGCCAATTTGTCGAATTTTTGTTTGATGTCGGCCTTGAAGGCTTCCACTTTCTCTTTGCGCTCGGCTTTGCGCTGTTTTTTCCAAGCTTCGTGTGCCTGACGTGCCACTTCTTCCTGCGCTTCTATTGCTGCCAATACGTCCTGTTGGGCAACGGCTACATCTTGTCGGAGAATAACGGTTTTGAAACGGTGGAAGAAAGCATCCAATACAGCTTCGTTGGATTCTTGCGCCAAAATAATGATCGCAGTACTGCCGTTATCCAGTTTTTTGGCTGTATTTTCTAGCAACGCCCCCTCTCCCAATGTTTGGGCAGTGCCTACATCACTGCCGATGAGTGCGCCAGTAGCTCCACCCAACAGAACACCGATAGGACCGCCGAGGATGCCGACCAGCGAACCAATGAGGCCGCCCGTCCATGTGCCTTCGACCGTATTGGCGGTAAAGTCGGTGCTTTCTGCTGGGATAATCAGACCATTTTCCTTTTTAACCAAAACGGCTTGTGCCACCAAAGCATCTGTTGTCTGCGAGTAAGCTTTCAATTCAGAAAAGGCTTGATAAGCTTCGCTGGAGATGTTGAATAAGGCAACGATGATGTTTTGTTTCATAAGTCCACTCCCGTAGATTGAAAGATTTAAGAACATACTAGTTGTATGCAGTGTCATTGTAAATTACAAGGGGGGGGGGGGAGCAATGCGGCAAACAGAACTTTACCTATATAAAGCCTGTAGAACCGGCAAACGGATAACGAACAATACCCAGCCTTTTGCCTGTAGGAAATCGTCGCATTGTTCACACCACAAGTTGAGAAAAATAAGCCTGCAAGACCTCAAGCGTCGTCTGAAATCCGTTTCCACTCCAACGCTAAATCGTACAAGGTTTTTTTGCTTTCGCCGGTAATCTTGGCGGCAAGCTCGGCGGCTTGTTTGGTCGGCAACTCGGCCGCAAGGATTTTCATCGTGTTTTGCGCCGCTTCAGGCAAATCGCTGTGTTTCTCTTTCACGGCAGGATGCAACACCAGCACCATCTCGCCACGCGTTTGGTTGCCGTCGTTTTTAAGGGCGGCTTGGATTTCGGCAACCGTGCCGCTGAGGAAGGTTTCAAACGTTTTGGTGATTTCGCGCGCCAATGTCAAACGGCGCTCGGGGAACTGCGCGGCCATATCCGCAAGGCTTGCTTCGATACGGTGCGGCGTTTCAAACATCACAATCGGGAAATCGGCTTCCGCCCATTTGGCCAGCAGCTTTTGGCGTTCGCCGGCCTTAGGCGGCAGGAAACCGTTGAAGTAAAAATCGGATTCCGTCACCCCGGCCACGCTCAACGCCCCCATCACCGCGCTTGCGCCGACCACAGGCACCACTTTAAATCCGGCTTCGCGCACGCGGGCGGCAAGTTTCGCACCGGGATCGCAAACCGCAGGCGTACCCGCATCCGAAACTTGGGCGACGCTCAGGCCGTCTGAAAGATGGGCGATGATTTTATCGGCCATTTGCTGCTCGTTGTGTTCGCGCACGCTCACGAGTTTGCCCTGAATGCCGTACGCACTTAAAAGCTGGGCGGTAACACGGGTGTCCTCGGCGCAGATAATGTCGGCCTTTTGCAGAACGGCCAGCGCACGCAGCGTTATGTCGGCTAAATTGCCGATGGGTGTGGCGACAACGTATAATGTCTGTTTTTCGATGCTGTCGACGGCTTTTTGCAGGTGTTTTGTGTACATAGATTCAAGGCCGTCTGAAACGGCGTCTCTTTAAAAACAATGATTATATAACGGGTAAACTTTTCATGCGCTTAAACCACAAACAGGGGGCGGCGGCCGAAGATGCGGCGCTGGCATTCCTGCTGGGCAAAGACTGCTCGCTGCTGGCGCGGAACTGGCATTGCGCCTACGGCGAAATCGATTTAATCGTCAAAAACGGCGGTACGATTGTGTTTGTTGAAGTAAAATACCGCAAAAACCGAGGTTTCGGTGGTGCCGCATACAGCATCTCGCCGTCCAAATTATTGAAATTGCAACGAAGTGTAGAGTATTATCTGCAAAAGCACGGGTTAAACCATGCGCCCTGCCGCCTGGATGCGGTACTGATCGAGGGCGACGGCCCGCCCGAATGGATTCAAAATATTACAGGTTAACCTCATGACAACATTACAAGAACGCGTTTCCGCACATTTTGCCGAGAGTATCCGCGCCAAGCAGGAAGCTGAAAAAGTACTGGTTGAGCCGACCGCACAGGCTGCCGAGCTGATGCTGCAATGCCTGATGAACGACGGCAAAATCCTGGCCTGCGGCAACGGCGGTTCGGCTGCCGACGCGCAACACTTCGCCGCAGAAATGACCGGCCGTTTTGAAAAAGAACGCATGGAATTGGCCGCTGTCGCGCTGACGACGGACACTTCCGCCCTGACCGCCATCGGCAACGACTACGGTTTCGACCATGTGTTCAGCAAACAAGTGCGCGCGCTCGGACGTGCCGGCGACGTATTGGTCGGCATCTCCACCTCCGGCAATTCCGCCAACGTCATCGAAGCCATCAAAGCGGCACACGAACGCGACATGCACGTCATTGCCATGACCGGCCGCGACGGCGGAAAAATCGCCGCCATGCTCAAAGATACCGACGTTTTACTCAACGTCCCTTATCCGCGTACTGCCCGCATTCAGGAAAACCATATCCTGCTGATTCACGCCATGTGCGACTGCATCGACTCCGTCCTGCTTGAAGGCATGTAACCCTTTCTTTTCAGACGGCCTATCCCTTAAAGGCCGTCTGAACACCCAACCGTCCATACCCAAGGAAAAGGATATGAAGAATATCAAACGCTACGCCCTCCCCGTTCTGACCGCGACCCTCTTAAGCCTGAGTCTGAGCGGCTGCGTCGGCGCACTGATCGGCGGTGCAGCCGTCGGCACCAAATCCGCCGTCGACCGCCGCACCACAGGCGCGCAAACCGACGACAACGTTATGGCACTGCGCGTCGAAACCACCGCACGCTCCTACCTGCGCCAAAACAACCAAGTCCAAGGCTACAAGCCCAAACTGAACGTTGTCGGCTACAACCGCCACCTGCTCCTGCTCGGCCAAGTGGCTACCGAAGGTGAAAAACAATTTGTTGAACGCATCGCCCGTTCCGAACAAGCCGCAGAAGGCGTGTACAACTACATTACTGTCGCCTCACAAGCGCGTTCGTTCGGTGATGTGACCAACGATACTTGGGGTACATCCAAAGTCCGCGCCACCCTGTTGGGCCTCAGCCCGGCCACCCAGGCACGCGTCAAAATCGTGACTTACGGCAACGTGACCTATGTGATGGGCATCCTCACGCCGGACGAACAAGCCCGCGTGACCCAAAAAGTCAGCACGACCGTCGGCGTACAAAAAGTCGTGACCCTCTATCAAAACTACGTTGCCAACTGATTCACAGGCAACCCGGGGCCGTCTGAATATTCAGACGGCCATTCCTCCAACGATTACCCGCCACATCATGTCCAAGAATAATAAAACCCCTTTCCAACTTAAGCCCAAACACCTAATCCGCGCTTTATTCCTTGTCAGCTTTATCGCCGTCGCAGCCCTTGTTGCCGGCGTATTCAGCACCCTAAACTCCGGTAAAACCGACGTACCCGAAAAAAGTCCTGCCGAACAAACCGACACACGCATTGAAGTTTGGCGCCCCAACGGCACTGTCGAACCTGAAACCGTCCAACCTGCCAAAGACGGCGACGCAAAAACCGCCTCCGGCAATCCTGTCGTCCCACAAGACGAAAAAGGCGAAAAAGCGGAAGAAGGTATAAAAAACGACCGCTCCACTGTACACCGCAGCAAACGCACTGAAAACAAACGCGCTGAAGCCGACAAATCAGAAAACACACAATCCGACAACAGCAGCCCTGCCGCTCAAAACACACCTCAAGCAGACAGCCAGCCGGTAGCAAACAAAGCCGCAGACAGCAAACCTGCCGCACAAGCGGTAGAAAACAAACCGGCAAAAGCCAAAGTCCCCGAGTCCAAACCGACTCCGAAAGCCGAGCCTGAGGCCAAACCACAAGCCAAACCGCGCAATAAAGACAATCTCGACAACCTGTTTTAAACAGACGGCACACCCGTCCCGTTCAGACGGCCTCTATGCCGTCTGAAACAAGAAGGAAACCTCATGGACAAAGTCATCATCAAAACCCCCGAAGAAATCGAAAAAATGCGCGAACTCGGCCGCTTGGTCGCCGAAGCCCTCGATTACATCGGCCAATTCGTCAAACCCGGCGTAACCACCAACGAAATCGACAAACTCGTTTACGACTACCACGTCAACGTTCAAGGTGGTTATCCAGCCCCCCTCAACTACGGCAACCCGCCTTACCCGAAATCCTGCTGCACCTCCGTCAACCACGTTATCTGCCACGGTATTCCCGACGACAAGCCGCTGAAAGAAGGCGACATCGTCAACATCGACCTGACCATTAAAAAAGACGGCTTCCACGGCGATTCCAGCCGTATGTTTACCGTCGGCAAAGTCTCCCCGATTGCCCAACGCTTGATCGACGTGACCCACGCCTCCATGATGGCGGGCATCGAAGCGGTCAAACCCGGCGCCACCCTCGGCGACGTCGGCTATGCCTGCCAACAGGTTGCCGAGAATGCCGGCTACTCCGTCGTACAGGAATTCTGCGGACACGGCATCGGCCGCGGCTTCCACGAAGCGCCGCAAGTAGTCCATTACGGCCGCAAAGGCGAGGGCCTCGTCCTGAAACCGGGCATGATTTTCACCATCGAGCCGATGATCAACCAAGGCAAACGTCATCTGCGCATCCTGAACGACGGTTGGACAGTGGTCACCAAAGACCGCTCACTCTCCGCCCAGTGGGAACACGAAGTTTTGGTTACCGAAACCGGCTACGAAATCCTCACCATCAGCCCTGCCAGCGGTAAGCCTTAACCTTGAAAAAACCTTCAGGCCGTCTGAAAATACAGATTCAGACGGCCTGAAATTTATTCGCATTCTCAACTTAGGAAACCGAATAAAAACTCGAAATTAAGTTTTTATCCAAATTGAATTGTTTAATTATGTAAAAATTTGCTTACGCCATATTTAAGATAAACGCATAATTTGATGATTTATATAATGAAAATTTACCGAAATAATGAATTAAGAAATATTTACACAAATTATGGCAGACAGCGGAAAACTTCTTTCGAATATACTGTCTAATTATCTAGATCAGTCATTTGCAATACGCCCACATATCACCCCAAAAGCCTACAGGAAAGGGATGCCGGCATTCTTGCAGACCCATTTTTATGCCTAGAGGCATGCAACAAATACCACAATAAGGAAGATTCATGAAATCGTTCGAAAAAATTGAAAATATCCGCGATATCCGTAAAAAACTCGGCCTGAACCAAATGGACTTCTGGAGCCGCATTGGTGTGACTCAATCCGGTGGTTCCCGTTACGAATCAGGCCGCAACATGCCTAAACCTGTACGCGAATTGCTGCGTTTGGTACACATCGAGCGCGTAGATTTGGCTAAAGTCAACCGTGACGACTTGGCCGTTGCTTCCCTGCTGAAAAACCGCGACCCTGAGTTGTACGCTTCTCTGAAAAAAGAAGCCAAAGCCGACAAAGGCAAATAATTAAGCTATTCAAAAGGCCGTCTGAAACTCTTTTCAGACGGCCTTTTTACTTTCTACACTCTAAGGGCATGTCGCATATATGCCCTTTTTCATTTACGGCTGATACTGTTTGAAATAGTCCAACACCGTTTGCGGCAGCCATTGCAGATTCAGACGGCCTTGATCGCGGCTGACAAAGCCGACATGACCGCCGTATGCCGGTTGCAGCAGCGTAACGGCCGAGGACACGTCCCGCCCGGTCGGCAGGGCTTCCGGCGGCAGGAAAGGGTCGTTGACGGCATTAAGCAACAACAACGGCGTATCCACGCCTTTCAGGAACGGTTTGCAGGAATTGCGGCGGTAGTAATCGTGGCGGTCGGCAAAACCGTGTAGCGGCGCGGTAAAGCGGTCGTCAAAATCGCCAAGCGTTTTGCAGTTTTGCTGGCTTAAGGCCGTCTGAAACCGGGGAATCGCCTGGGCTTTCGGCAACAGCGAGTTTAAAAAATAGCGCGTGTAAATCAGTCGCGTCATGCCCTGATCAAAACGCGTACCTGCCGCCACGGCATCAACCGGCGCGGAAACGACGGCAGAAGCACGCGGAACGGCATTGCTGCCCTGCTCGCCCAAATATTTGGCCAGGGCATTGCCACCCAAAGAAACGCCGACGGCGTAGATGGTTGAATAGCGTTGTGCCAGCGTGTTGAGCATAAAGGCGATTTCGGGCGTATCGCCGAGATGGTAGAACACGGGCGCGGTGTTTTCTATGCCGCCGCAACTGCGGAAATGGGCAACCACGCCGTTCCAACCGCGCTGCTGTACGGCTTTCATCAGCTCGACCGCGTAATGGCTCTCGCTGCTGCCTTCCAATCCGTGGAACAAAACCACCAGCGGCGCATCGGGATTGGCGCTGTCGACAAAATCGTAGGCAACTTGGGTTTTGCCAGTACTGTCGGGCAGAAGCTCGCGGCGGTAGTCGGGCGCCTTGCCTTGCAGCAACTTGGCAAACAGGGTGTCGGCGTGGCCGTTTCTGAGCCAATAAGGCGTGTTGGGTGAACGTGTATTCATAATTCGTTTCTTCTATTTTTCAGATGGCCTGAAGATAAGCATATACACCAGCAAGGCAGTCAGCGTGCCGTTTGTCCAGCCTGCCCAAACGTCGGTGGGATAATGCACGCCCAAATAAATGCGTGAAAATCCGGTCAACAGGGCAAAGGCAATACCGGCCACCCAAGCGGCGCGGCGGTAGCGCGTGCGGCGGCAAAGCAATATCAACATGACGGCAATGGCGGCGGAAAACGTGCTGTGGCCGCTGGGGAAGGAAAAATTGCTTTCTTCAATCAGGCGAGGCCAAAGCAGCGGGCGTTCGCGGGCAAACCATACCTTCACAATCAGCATGTTCAAAGTCGGCACCAATGCCGCCAACACGCAAAACAGTGCTTCGCGCTTCTTATCGGCAAAATACAGGGCTGCGGCGACTGCGCCGATCAGCGGCACGGCAATCGCGGTTTTGCCCAGATAGTGCAACACAGTGGCAATCGGGTCAAACCATGTGCCCGCATGGGCATGGACGGCGTGCATCAGCGGCGGTTCAAAAGCGAAGCCGCCATATTGCGCCAGCCAAATGCCGATGATGAGAGTCGGCGGTAAAAACAGCAAAGAGGCAAAAATCAGTGTGCGTCTGGATTGTGCCGGGGATAAGTGCATTATTCCACCGTTTCTTTCAAAGTCGCGCCAATCGCCTGCAAACCTTGCAACGCATCTTCCCACGCCGTATCCAGCAAGCGGCAGGCCTCGCCTTCCGCTTTGATGCCGAACTCGATATGCGGCGGAGTATAACGGCCGTCTGAATCGGTACGGCCCACTGTGGGCAGGCTGTACGAACGGACACCGGCGTAGGTACGTTCAAGATGTTCCATAATCGGCGTAATGCGTGATTCGGGTTGGTCGAACACATACACGCTGCGGCTGCCGCGTTCGGTTTGGTTGAAGCGGTCGGCGTAATAAGTTTCCAATACCCATTCGGCCATCGGGTGCGCCATCACAGGGAAACCGGGGAAGAAATAATGCTCGCGGATGGAAAATCCGGCGATGTTGTTAAACGGATTGGGCACCAATTCCGCGCCTTCGGGAAAATCCGCCATCTTCAGGCGTTGGGCGTGTTCGGGGGCGTCAAGAGGCTCGCCGCGTTTCAGGGTAACGGCTTCGATGAACTTGGCGGCTTCGGGATGGCGGACGACGGGCAAATCCAAAGCGGCGGCGGACGCTTGGCGGGTATGGTCGTCGGGTGTAGAACCGATGCCGCCGGTAACGAAAGTCGGCAGGTCGTCTGAAAAGCTGCGGCGCAGTTGTTTAATCAATAAATCAGGTTCGTCGGGCAAGTATTGCACCTGATTGAGCTTCAGCCCGCGCGATTCCAGCAGGGATTTGAAAAAGGCGAAATGCTTGTCTTGGCGGCTGCCATGCAGGATTTCGTCGCCGATGATAATAAGGTTAAAAGCGTTCATGATGAGGTTTCTTTAATACGGCCCTCCGAACATTCAGACGGCCTAATTGCTGACAATGTATTCCATTTATAAGATAATGGTTTCAACTTTTCAAGTCTGGAGGAATCCCAATGAGCCAAAACCATACCATTTTACAAAATCTCCCCATCGGTCAAAAAGTCGGCATCGCCTTCTCCGGCGGTCTTGATACCTCTGCCGCACTGTTGTGGATGAAACTCAAAGGAGCGCTGCCTTACGCCTACACCGCCAATCTCGGCCAACCTGACGAAGACGATTACAACGCCATTCCTAAAAAAGCGATGGAATACGGCGCAGAAAATGCCCGCCTGATCGACTGCCGCGCGCAGTTGGCACACGAAGGCATCGCCGCCATCCAATGCGGCGCGTTCCACGTTTCCACCGGCGGCATCGCCTACTTCAACACCACGCCTTTGGGCCGCGCTGTGACCGGCACCATGCTCGTTTCCGCCATGAAAGAAGACGATGTGAATATCTGGGGCGACGGCAGTACCTACAAAGGCAACGACATCGAGCGTTTCTACCGCTACGGCCTGTTGACCAATCCGGCGCTGAAAATCTACAAACCTTGGCTCGACCAACAATTTATCGACGAACTCGGCGGCCGTCACGAAATGAGCGAATTTCTGATTGCCAACGGCTTCAACTACAAAATGTCGGTTGAAAAAGCCTACTCTACCGACTCCAATATGCTGGGTGCCACCCACGAAGCCAAAGACTTGGAATTCCTCAACAGCGGCATCAAAATCGTTAAGCCCATCATGGGCGTTGCCTTCTGGGACGAAAGCGTCGAAGTCAAACCCGAAGAAGTCAGCGTACGCTTTGAAGAAGGCGTGCCGGTTGCATTAAACGGCAAAGAATACGCCGATCCTGTCGAACTCTTCCTCGAAGCCAACCGCATCGGCGGCCGTCACGGCTTGGGCATGAGCGACCAAATCGAAAACCGCATCATCGAAGCCAAATCACGCGGCATCTACGAAGCCCCGGGCATGGCATTGTTCCACATCGCATACGAACGTTTGGTTACCGGCATCCACAACGAAGACACCATCGAACAATACCGCATCAACGGCCTGCGCCTCGGCCGCCTGCTCTACCAAGGCCGCTGGTTTGACAGCCAAGCCCTCATGTTGCGCGAAACCGCCCAACGCTGGGTCGCCAAAGCCATTACCGGTGAAGTTACCCTCGAGCTGCGTCGCGGCAACGACTACTCGATTCTGAACACCGAATCGCCTAACCTGACCTACCAACCGGAACGCCTGAGCATGGAAAAAGTCGAAGACGCCGCGTTCACTCCGCTCGACCGCATCGGCCAACTGACCATGCGCAACCTCGACATCACCGACACCCGCGCCAAACTGGGTATTTACTCGCAAAGCGGTTTGTTGGCATTGGGCGAAGGCTCCGTATTACCGCAGTTGAATAATAAGGAGTAGAATCAGGGGGCTTTAAAGCCCCCTTATTTTTAAAGGAATAAAATGAAAGAATATAAAGCCGTCATTTATCAAGAGAACCTGCTTTCCAGTTTGGTTTTCGGCAGCGCCAAAATCAATCCGGTCAAATTCAGCGATTTCCTCAACAGCCACGCTTCGCAAGGCTGGAAGGTCGTTACCATGGAAAAAGACCAGCGCCGCATGCTGCTGTTTTTCGTGCGTGAAGCCTACGTCGTCATTTTGGAAAAAGAACGTGTTTAAACTCGGCGTCTATGCCTGTCTCGGATTGTTCGTCAGCTGGGTGTTGCTCTTGATTTTGCAACTTTGGTTTTCCTTCGTCGATGCCGATTTGTTTTTCAAAATCACCCTGACCATGGCAGGTCTTTTCATTATTATTCTGGCCAGCTTACTGGTCATCAGCCAGTATTTTTCCGAAAAGAAAATGAAGGACGACGGATTTATCAACTGATACTACTTCGGGAAGCGCCATGTATGTTTTATCCGAAACCTTGACGCAACATCCTTGTTTAATAGACAAGACCGTCTGGAATGTAAGTTTCAGACGGCCTGATTACCCCCTCATATTTATCAAATACCATGAAATTCTTTTCTCACTTTTATCTTGAAAATCATATGTATTTCCACGACTACTTGAAATATATCCTGATTTTCGCCGCCCTCGTCATCCTCCTGCTCGCCGTATCGCAATACCTGCGCCACCGCATGGACACCAAATACCGCGACCTGAGCATTATTGCGCTGCTGTTGCTCATCCTCATCTGCGGCACGCAATATCTTTCATACAGCGAGCGTCAGAACTTCGCCGCCGACACCTCTCGCATGGTTGGCTTTCTCAATGCCTTGATTGAAAACCAAAAGGTTGAAAAACAAGACATCATCGTCAACAGCACGCGTCTGTCCAACGGCATGATTGTCGGCATCAAAAGCCAATATTACGAAGTCCATTTCAATCAAGACTTCTCCGCCTACACGCTGACGCCCATCAATCTGGTCAACAACAATATCGAACTCATCGATAAAGAATAACAGGATACACACATGGAAACATACTCCCTGCTCGCCCTCAAACTGCTGATGGGTATTTTAGGTTTGATTTTGCAAATCAACCTCTTAGGTAAAGGCAACCTCGCGCCGACCTCCGCCATGGACCAAGTACAAAACTATGTACTCGGCGGCATCATCGGCGGCGTGATTTACAGCGACAGCGTCGGCCTGTTGCAATTTTTCCTCGTGCTGATTTTGTGGACGCTGTTGGTCTTGAGCCTGAAATTCATCAAAAACCACAACCGCTGGGTCAAATCCGTAATTGACGGCAAATCCGTTTGGATCATCGTCAACGGCAAAGTCCAAGCAGAAGAATGTATGAAAAACGGCATCAGCGCACACGACCTCATGTTCAAACTCCGCGCCGCCGGCATCTACGAAATCTCTGCCGTCAAACGTGCCGTGATGGAACAAAACGGCCAGCTCGCCGTCATTAAGTACGGCGACGAAAGCCTGCGCTATCCACTGATTACAGACGGCCAAGTTGACCCCGACATCCTCGAAATCATTAAGCGTGATGAAGAGTGGTTGCAACAGGAACTCGACCGCCTCCACCTTGAAGCCTCGCAAGTCTATATCGGCGAATACATAGACGGAAAATTGGTGGCACACCGTTATCCTTCTTGATTTGAAAATAGCAGGCCGTCTGAAACCTTGATTTCAGACGGCCTTTTTATATTCAATCCAAACACTGATTTTTTAATCGCGATATTCAAACCTTGCACCCAAAAATTGAGCCAGTGCAGAGACGTGGGAATGTCGGGGGTCTTTGACGGCGGTCAGCAGCAGGATATTGCCGTGTTGCCGCTCCAAATCCAGCAGCCGCTTGATGGCGGCCTGCTCGGCATCGCCTTGCAGCTCTTCATGATAACGGCTGACAAAACCGTCAAAATTTTGAGCCGGATTTTCGTGATACCAGCGGCGCAGGTTTGCACTGGGTGTAATGTCTTTCAGCCAAAGTGCAGTGGCAAAAACCTCTTTGCGGACGCCGCGCGGATAGAGGCGGTCGATAAAGACGGTGGTTTGTTTAGAATCGGGTTGATAGGCGTAAATGCGCTGTACAGTAAACATTTTTTCTCGTCTCCAATGGATTCAGGCCGAGACTTTTGCACTAACATAGGTTACTAAAATTTTATGCTCAATCTCATTTTCAAAATGCAAAACTTTTCTGATTTTTTCCTACTTTTTGCTTAATATTAGGAAGGTTTTAGGCAATTGAAAATTTTTTGGCGCATTTTTATGCGTCAAATTTCGTTAACAGACTATTTTTGCAAAGGTCTCAGGCCGTCTGAAAATTCAGACGGCCTGATGTTTTTTAGGGTTTAGAACAGTTTTTTGACTTCTGCTTCAATATCGTCGGCACGCATAAAGGTTTCGCCGATCAGGAAAGTATGCACGCCGTGGCCGCGCATGAAATCGACGTCTTCTTTGTTGCGGATGCCGCTTTCGGTTACAACGGTTTTGCCGCTCAACTCAGGCAAGAGGTCGAGGGTTTGTTGCAGGGTCACTTCAAACGTACGCAGGTTGCGGTTGTTGACGCCCCACAACGGCGTGGTCATGTTGCGGCATTTTTCCAGCTCGGACGCATCGTGCAATTCCAACAATACAGTCATGCCCAATTCGTGGGCGACGGCTTCAAAACGCTCAAGCTGCTCGGCTTCCAATGCGGCGGCAATCAGAAGAATCGCATCCGCACCCCACGCGCGCGCCTGATAAATTTGGTATTCGTCAATGATGAAATCTTTACGCAAGACCGGCAGCGCCACAGCCGCACGCGCCTGTTTCAAATACTCGGGCGAGCCTTGGAAGTAAGGTTCGTCCGTCAACACGGACAAACAGGCCGCGCCGGCTTTTTCATAGGCAACGGCGATTTCGGCAGGATGAAAATCAGGACGGATCAGGCCTTTGCTTGGGCTGGCTTTTTTGACTTCGGCAATAATGGCGGGCAAGTTTTGTGCGTGTTTTGCACGGATCGAGCCGATAAAGCTGCGAACCGGCGCAGCTGCCTGCGCTTGGGCTTTGATGTCTTCCAAGGAAACGGCGGCTTTTTGGGCGGCCACTTCTTCTGCTTTGGTGGCAAGGATTTTGTTGAGAATATCGGTCATGGCGTTTTTCTATTGGGGCTGATTTTCGGGTTTGAATCGTGCAACATGCTGCCGCAGATTAGATTCAGACGGCCTGAATGCCGCTATTTTAATGGTTTGAAAAAAGGCGGGCAAGAATGCCCGCCTTTGTGTCTGCTTCAATTAGTGATGAATGCCCAAAACGGTCGCGTTGTGGCTGATGATTTCGTCCGCCAAAGTCGGATTGTCGTTCAGCTTGATACCGTAGCCGGGCACCAATTCTTTCAGACGGCCTGACCATGATTCGGTATGACCTGGGAAGCATTGGTTGATCAGCTTAATCATCAAAGGTACGGCGGTTGATGCGCCTGGGGACGCACCCAGCAATGCGGCCAGCGAGCCATCGGCATGGGCGACGATTTCGGTACCGAATTGAAGTACGCCGCCTTTTTTCGGGTCTTTTTTGATGATTTGTACGCGCTGACCGGCGGTAATCAGTTCCCAATCGTCAGGATTGGCTTCCGGATAATACTCTAAGAGCGAAGTGAAGCGTTCTTCTTTGGTTTTACGCAATTCGCCCAAGAGGTATTTGGTCAGCGGCATATTAGCCCAACCGGCGCGGAGCATGGGGTAGAGGTTGTCCATGTGGATGGACATCGGCAAATCCATGAGCGAGCCTTGTTTGAGGAAGTTGGGGCGGAAGCCTGCATACGGGCCGAACATCAAATGGCGTTGGCCGTCCACGTTGCGGGTATCCAAATGCGGAACGGACATAGGGGGCGCGCCGACGGAGGCTTGGCCGTACACTTTGGCGTTGTGTTGCGCGGCCGTTTCGGGATTGCTGTTGCGGAAGAAGAGGCCGGAAACAGGGAAGCCGCCGTAACCTTTGCCTTCTGGAATACCGGATTTTTGCAGCAGGGTCAGTGCGCCGCCGCCTGCGCCGAGGAAGACGAAACGGGTGCGGAGTGTCAACGGGTCGTCATCGTCTTTGGTGCTGCTAGTTTTCAGCACCCATGCGCCGTCCGATTCGCGGTTGAGGTCGTCGACATGACGGTTGAATTTGATTTTTACGCCTTTATCGCTCAAGTATTTGACCATCTGGCGGGTCAGGCTGCCGAAATCGACGTCTGTGCCTTCGGCGGAGTAGTTGGCGGCGATGGATTGGTTTTCATCACGGCCGTTGACAACCAGCGGCGCCCATTCGGCAATTTTGGCGCGGTCGGTAGAAAACTCCATTTTTTCAAAGAGTTTTTGGTTTTTGAACACGTCGAAACGTTTTTGCAGATAACTGCAATGGTCGGCGTTCATCACTAGCGACATATGGGGGACGGAATTGATGAAAGCGCGGTCGGTCAGTTTGCCTTCTTCGACCAAAGTCGCCCAAAATTGGCGGCTGATATGGAATTGTTCGGCAATATTGAGGGCGCGGGTCGGATCGATCGTGCCGTCGGCAGTCAGGGGCGCATAGTTCAATTCACACAGCGCAGAGTGTCCCGTACCGGCATTGTTCCATGCATTTGATGATTCCAACGCTACATCTTCCAAGCGTTCGATCAGGGTGATTTCCCAAGATGGTTCGAGTTCTTTGAGCAATACGCCCAAAGTGGCGCTCATAATGCCGCCGCCTACTAATACGACATCGGTTGCTTCAGCCATGGTTTTACTCCTACTAAAGTCAGGCATGGTTTGCCTTGTGGTTATCTATCATTATAAACAACTGATTTCATAGGAATTATTTTGTATTTTTGTTGTGTGTGAAACTTTTGTTGCCTGCTGAGTTTCCGAGCGTAAATGGCGGAAGGCAGTTTCGGTTTGGGTTCCAGATTTCAGGTCTTTATAATATGTTATTGAGAATTTAGTAGATTTTACGGAGAAATGCAAAGATTTTCTGTTCGGTTCATATAAAAATAAGAGATTAGGCCGTCTGAAAACGTTTTCTTAACCTTTATCCGCCAACGTTTGCCAAGAAAAAAGAATTTTTCATTTCTTTTTTAATTGACCGTTTTTGTCAGCAATTTCAGAGCTAACAAACGTGAATCAACCGCCAATCTGCTATCATTTCGACTTATCCCACAACAAGGCAAACCGCCATGTATCTGACACAAGAAAAGCCCTACCGCCCCCTATTGGTCGCACTGATGTTCCTCACCCTGCCGCTGGCGATGATATTGCACAATATAGTGCAAATCGCCTTTTCAGACGGCCAAGGACTGCTGGTCACGGTCAAAGACGGCGCATGGGCATGGCAAAGCGGCTGGCAGGACTCCGTCGCATGGTTCGTCTGCGGCATGTTTGCCTTCCTCAACCTGCCGATTGCCGGCGGACTGACCAAGCTGGCGTATAAAAAAATGATGCGCCGGCATTCGCGTTACGCCATTTTCCTTGCCGGTGTCGCAGCGTGTACCTCGGCGGCGGCAGGTTTGATTTTTGAAGCCATCTTAGGCAATGCCGCATTGGCCGGTATGCGCGGGCAAGGCGTGTTCTACTACACCCTCTCCGTATGGATCATCGCCATGCTGACCCTGCCCAAACAGCTCACGCGCGCGCCGGAGCAGCCCATCGTCTTTCACAAGATGAAACGTTGATTCAACAAGCACAAACATTTTCAGACGGCATGCTTTCCGTTACCATTACATCCAACGCGTTTTAACCAATAAGGAATAACAAATGAATCAGGCGCAACAGCTCCGCGACGGCATACAGGCACTGGGTTTGGACATCGACGAAGCCAAACAGGCCAAACTGCTAGACTATGCCGCCCTGCTGCAAAAGTGGAACAAAACCTACAACCTGACCGCCCTGCGCGATCCCGCCCAAACCGTCAGCCATCACCTGCTCGACAGCCTGACCCTCCTGCCCTATATCGAACACGCGCAAACCATGCTCGACGTCGGCTCCGGCGGCGGACAGCCCGGCATACCCACCGCCATCTGCCGTCCCGACCTCGACATCACCCTCCTCGATGCCAACACCAAAAAAACCGCCTTTCTGCAACAAGCCGTCATCGAACTCGGCCTTAAAAACGTCCGCGTCATCAGCGGCCGCGTAGAAGCCGCCGCCGACTGCCGCACCGACGTCATCACCAGCCGCGCCTTTGCCGAACTCGCCGACTTCGTCAACTGGACCGAGCACCTCCTCAAAGACGGCGGCTACTGGGCGGCCATGAAAGGCGTATACCCGCAAGAAGAAATCGACAAACTGCCCGAAAGCGTCGCCGTCGAAAAAGTCGAAGCATTGCACGTCCCCCAACTCAATGCCGAACGCCATATCGTCATCATCCGCAAAAAGGCCGTCTGAAAACAACCCAAGCATACCGAATAACGGTACAATCCAGCCATCCACACTTAACACGACAGCAAAGCACATGAGCGCACAAATCCTCGCCGTCGCCAACCAAAAAGGCGGAGTCGGCAAAACCACCACCACCGTCAACCTAGCCGCCTCCCTGGCCTCAAAAGGCCGCCGCGTCCTCGTCGTCGACCTCGACCCCCAAGGCAACGCCACCACAGGCAGCGGCATCAACAAAGCCACCATCGAAAACGGCGTTTACCAAGTCGTCCTCGGAGAAACCGACATCCCCAACGCCGTCGTCCGCAGCAAAGAAGGCGGCTACGACGTATTGGGCGCCAACCGCACGCTGGCCGGCGCAGAAGTCGAACTCGTCCAAGAAATCGCACGCGAAATCCGCCTCAAAAACGCCCTGCAGCTCGTTGCCGACGACTACGACTACGTCCTCATCGACTGCCCCCCGTCCCTGACCCTGCTCACCCTCAACGGCCTGGTCGCCGCCAACGGCGTCATCGTCCCCATGCTTTGCGAATACTACGCCCTCGAAGGCATTTCCGACTTAGTGGCCACCGTCCGCAAAATCCGCCAAGCCATCAATCCCGACCTCGACGTAACCGGCATCGTCCGCACCATGTACGACAGCCGCAGCCGCCTCGTCGTCGAAGTCAGCGAACAGCTCAAACAACACTTCGGCAACCTGCTCTTCGATACCGTCATCCCCCGCAACATCCGCCTCGCCGAAGCCCCCAGCCACGGCCTCCCCGCCCTCACCTACGACGCCCACGCCAAAGGCACCCAAGCTTATCTCAACTTGGCCGATGAACTGATTGCACGGTTGGAAAAATAAATAGGGATATGAATATAAAAAGGCCGTCTGAAAGGTAGAAAGTACTTTCAGACGGCCTTTGGTTTAGCTGGAAAGAACATTTTTAAAAAAGACCGCGTGCGTGCGTACCGCACACACCCTACGCATAAATTTCAAACTCTGAGACCTTTGCAAAATTCCTTTCCCCCAACA
>NZ_KV809496.1:0-24072 GCF_001812605.1 Neisseria sp. HMSC073G10
CTTTGTCGCCTTTTTCGCCTTTAGCGCCGGCTTCGCCGTCTTTACCGTTCTTACCATCTTTTACGATAGTAGTAGTGATTGAACCATCACCTTGATTGATAATAGTGATTTTATGGGTACCGTTAGCGTCATCATCTTCAACTTCAACAGTGAAGCTGTTGCCATTTACGCCAGTATCACCTTTTTCGCCTTTTTCGCCAGCGGCGCCGGTATCGCCTTTAGGACCAGCAGGACCAGTATCGCCTTTTTCGCCTTTAGGGCCAGCAGGACCAGCATCACCTTTTTCGCCTTTAGCACCACCACCTACTACGCTCAGGGTGTATTCGTTAGTGCCGTTTGAAGTCATTTTCAGACCTTCACCAGCGATCAGTTTCAGGGTGTTACCGGCATTTGATTTAGGATCGTATGTGTATCTACCTACATCTGGTGAGCTACCGCTCTCATTGTGGCCTGAGAATACAAACGGATTCAGATTTTCGATGCGGTTTGCTACGGCAAACAATTGAGAGCCGTTGATTGCATCGGTGGAAGTTGAAGAGATACGGCCTGCGGCAACGTTTTGGATTTGACGTTCTTTACCTGCAGAACCTACAGACAATACTGCGCCGTTATTTAAACCGCTGGTTGCGCCTGCGAAACCACCGTAAGTGTAGCCGCCAACAGTACCACTGTTGGTAGGTACGAATTTGCTGGTTGTAGAACCGTTACCCAGAGCTACGCTGTTTTCGATAGTAGATTTAGCTTCAGTACCCAAAGCCAGAGTGTTTCTAGCTGTTGCTTGAGCATCGTTACCCAGAGCAGTTGCATATTCACCGCCATTGGCTTGAGCGCCACGGCCTAATGCAATCGCTTGCGTAGAAGCAGCGTTACTTTGTACGCCCAAAGCTACCGAGTATTTGCCATTTGCTTTAGCAGCTGGACCGAAGGCAGAAGCAGAAATGCCGTCAGCTACGGAACCACGACCGATTGCTACGTCAGAACCTTTTTTAGCTTGAGCGTCGCCACCCAATGCTACTGCGCCGTTTGCCAAGGCTTGAGCGCGCTCACCGATAGCAGTTGCTACGATACCTTCTGCTTGAGCTGCTGTACCGATTGCCATTGCTGAACCGGCATTGTTTACTACGCCGTCACCATCAGAACCAGCAGAAGCACCATCGGCTTTAGCGTTATAACCTACTGCAATGTCAGCAGCTTTGTTAGCAATTGCGGCATTACCATGAGCGACAGAGTTATTACCCAAAGCTTTTGCTGTAAAACCTGTTGCGAGAGATTGCTCGCCACTTGCTGTAGAACCAGCACCTGTTGCAATAGCTCGAGTACCGGTAGCAGTAGCACGCAAACCAACAGCAACCGCATTGGTAGCACTTGCAGTTGTATTTTTACCAACAGCTACAGCATTATCACCAGCTGCAGCAGACTCATAACCAACAGAAACTGCAGAAGAACCAGAAGCATTAGATGATTTACCTACGGCAATAGTAGCCTGACCAGATGCTTTTGATCCAGAACCAAAAGCAAGAGACTCGCCACCACTAGCATTTGCTTGCTTACCAATAGCTACGTCCATATCTGTGCGTGATGTCGCCTCTCGACCAATTGCAACGGAGTCTTGAGATATATTCGTTGCATTATGACCAATGGCAATACCGTTTTGATTTTCAGCTTTAGCTCCCAAACCAATAGCTACTGATGCATCACCAGTACCAGTTGCATTAGTACCAACAGCAATTGCGTCATGAGAGACTATATTACTATCGTTGTTTCTGTAAGTGTTTGCGCCAGTACCGATATTGATATTGCCCATACCTTGATTGGTACCACTGATATTCCAGGGACTATCTGATTTAATGGTAATCGTACTAGCAGATGTTTCCACACCTGCTTGAGCAGCACTAGAAGCCATCAAAGCACCTGCCGCTGCAACTGCAGCAGCTACGGCTTTACGCTTGTCAGAAGCGGATTTTTTGCCGTGTGCATGGCTGATCTCGGAAACCGCGGTCCATGTCTGGGTCGCGTGATTCCAAATGACTTTAAAGACTTTATTCATATCGATTTTCCTGTAAGGGGTTTGATTTCTTTTGGGACGTGTTGCTCGGCTATAAACCGCCTGTCCACACATTTGCCGCATTTCAGAGTTTCCCCTTTATGCGGTTTCATGCCGTAATCTCGTGTATGCAATTCCCGTGCCAAAAGTCTCCACTCGGCCGAATAGCAGCTAAAAGCCTGTTTTATGGGATTTTATGCTGATACATTTTGGGAAGCTTGTGAAGTTTGGGAAACGATGTGCCGTTTTTTGTCAGCTTGTTTCTTAACAAGTCACTTTTTGTCAACTTCCTTCAATGCATTCGGAATCCTTGTCCAAATTTTATATGCGTTTGGTTTCGCAAATCAACTCTTCCGATAAAGTGTTATTTTTTCGCTCTCAACGGTAATCCCCGTTAGATTTACTTGTTGCTTTATTTAAACGCTTTTTCTAGCTATTTGATTTTACGTTTTTATTCTTAAACAATAATGATTATTAAATAATATATGATTTAGATAGTTTCTATTGTAATAGATTTGAATATTGAATTTATTTAGGTAATTAATGAAATTTGTATTGAAAATTGGTTTGAAACGTGTAATGGCTTTGCATAGCCTGTTTTTAGACGGCCTTGACCTTTCCTAACATATAAATAGTGCGCAAATGACACGAATTTATGCGCTATTAAGCCGATAAATAACATTAAAAAGGCAAGTGTAAAACTTGCCTTTACGTTTGGGATTTGTTTGTTCTCTATTGTAGAAAACTGTGTTGTTTTTTCAGACGGCCTTACCAACGGAATGTTTGGGTCACGCCTGCGGAAGCGCCGTTGTTGCCGGCATTGCCGTAGCCGCCGGTATGACTGGAAGCGCAGGCAGTGAGTGTGGCGAGGGTGAGAATGAGGAGGATGTGTTTCATGTTTTTTTCTCTGAGTGGATTGGTTTGAGACTTGGGTGTTGTGTTGCCGTATTAATCGGGCTGGCTGGAGCTTGGTTGCTTTGTCCTGATTTGTAGTTAGGCCGCTAAATTGTTTGATGATTGAAGAAGGCCGTCTGAAAACGGGTTTCATGATATTGAAACTTTGTTTTCAGACGGCCTTTATTTTATATCAGCTTATTAGTGACGGAAATGACGGATGCCGGTGACGACCATGGCGATGCCGTGTTCGTCCGCTGCGTCAAAGACTTCTTGGTCGCGCATGGAGCCTGCCGGATGGATGATGGCTTTGATGCCCTGCTCGGCAATGACATCTACGCCGTCGCGGAATGGGAAGAAGGCATCGGAAGCGGCACATGCGCCGTTGAGGTCGAGATTGGCATCTTGCGCTTTGCGGGCGGCGATGCGGGTGCTGTCCACGCGGCTCATTTGGCCTGCGCCGATGCCGTAGGTTTGACCGCCTTTGCCGAAGACGATGGCGTTGGATTTGACGTATTTTGCGACGTTCCATACAAACATCAGGTCGTTCCATTCTTGCTCGGTCGGTTGGCGTTTGGAGACGACTTTCAAATCGGCGCGGTTGAGGCGGTGAATGTCGGGCGTTTGTACCAATAGTCCGCCGCCGACGCGTTTGAGTTCAAAGCGGTTGGCACCTGCTTCTAGAGGCACTTCCAATACGCGCACATTTTTCTTGGCGGCGGCGATTTCGAGGGCTTCGGCGGTGAACTTCGGCGCCATGAGGACTTCCATAAATTGGTTGTCGGTAATTTGTTTGACGGTTTCGCCGTCCACTTCGCGGTTGAAGGCAATGATGCCGCCGAATGCGCTGGTGGTGTCGGTGGCGTAGGCGAGTTTGTAGGCATCCAAGGTATTGGAGGCGATGGCTACGCCGCACGGATTGGCGTGTTTCACGATCACGCAGGCCGGCGCGTCAAAGGATTTGACGGCTTCCCATGCGGCATCGGCATCGGCAATGTTGTTGTAAGACAATTCTTTGCCTTGCAGCTGTTTGTAGGCGGAAAGGCTGCCTGCGGCTGGGTAAATATCGCGGTAGAACGCGGCGCGTTGGTGCGGATTTTCGCCGTAGCGCATGTCTTGCACTTTAATCCAGCTTTGGTTGAACTGGCTTGGGAATTCGCCGATTTTGGGCTGGCCGCTCAAGACGTCGTCTGAAAGCGAGGTCAGGTAGTTGGAAATCATGCCATCGTATTGGGCGGTATGGCTGAATGCTTTGCGTGAGAGGTTGAAACGGGTTTTGTCGCTCAATGCGCCGTTGTTGGCTTCGAGTTCGGCAGCGATGGCAGGGAAATCGGCGGTATCGGTAACGATGGCGACGTGTTTCCAGTTTTTCGCGGCAGAGCGCACCATGGTCGGGCCGCCGATGTCGATGTTTTCAATCGCGTCTTCCAGTGTGCAGTTTGGTTTGGCAATGGTGGCGGCGAAGGGGTAGAGGTTGACGCACACGAGGTCGATGTTGCCGATGCCGTGTTCTTCCATCTTGGCAACGTGTTCGTCCAAATCGCGACGGCCGAGGATGCCGCCGTGGATTTTCGGATGCAGGGTTTTCACGCGGCCGTCGAGCATTTCGGGGAAGCCGGTATAGTCGGCAACTTCGATAACGGGAACGCCTGCATCAGCCAAGAGCTTTGCTGTACCGCCGGTAGAGAGGATTTCAACACCGAGCTTGGTCAGGGTTTGGGCAAATTCGACTGCGCCTGTCTTGTCGGATAGGCTGATCAGGGCGCGTTTGATGGAAGACATTTGGATTTCCTTTGTTGAAGGTTTAATCAGTATGGGATGAAATTTCAGGGCGGTATTATCCCCCAGTTTCGCATTTTTAGCAGTAGGTTTTTGCAAATATTGTTAACAATTTTATTGTAAAAGGCCGTCTGAAACTTGGTTTCAGACGGCCTTTTGCTTTTGCCTATTTAAATCCCATTTTTTTCGCCACCCATACTGCGCCTGCCATGCCTGTGCATCATGGCATGAGTAAGGCAACGGGGGCGTAGGTTAGCTGGCATTTGTGCGCGGCAAGCGGTCGATTGTAATACTTGGCAATGACGGCCTGTACAGCGGCTTTGTCGTTATCGGGGGCAGCCGACGCCAAGATAGGGCAGGCAAGTACAAGTAGGGAAATAATGCGTTTCATGGAAATTTTCCCAAAATGTTTTATTAAAAATGATACTGCTGACTTAAGGCCGTCTGAAACCGTTTTCAGACGGCCTTTTTATGTTTGTTGCTCACACGTGTCAGCATACCGGCGACAAAAGTGGACGCAATAACGACGGTAATGCCCATCGCAGACATGGTACTTAAATGTTCGCCCAAAATTAACACCGCCATGATAACGCCGATGACAGGCTCAAGCGAAATCAGCAGGCCGGAGACGTTGGCAGGGACTGTGTTCATGCCTTTGTTCCACAACAGATAGGCAAGCCAGCTGCAGCCAATCCCCATATACAAAACCGACAGCGTACCGCCCCATGACCAATTGATTTGATAACTGTCTGCCAACACCAGCGAAAACGGCAGGCACAACACCGCCGCCACTGCCATGGAAGCCGCGGTAAATGCAGGCGCACCAATACGGACAATCATCTGCTGGCTCGGACGTATCACACCTGCAAAACCGAATCCCGCGAGCAAAATCAGCAGACAGCCGAACCAGTCAATCGTACCGCCCTCTTCTGCACCGCCCATGACCATCATGCCCACGCCGGCAAACGCCACCGCGCAGCAAATCCAGTGGTAAAGTTTGGCTTTGTCGTTGAAGAAGAAATGACCGACAAAGACGACCAGCAAAGGCTCCAGCCCCACCATGGTAACCGCGCTGGCCGCAGATGTATATTTCAAACCGATAAACTGGAGCATCAAAACGACAACGTAGTTGACAAAGGAAATCCACAACAACGGCTTCCACTCGCTCCGCGGAATCCTGCCCAAATGACGGCGGCACGACGGCAGCACCATCAATGCGGCAATCAACAATCGCGCCTCAACCATCAGCGTCGGGTCGAGCATCTCATAGGAATACTTGGCAGCGATAAACGAGCTGCCCCAGATTAACAGTGCGAGTATTTGGTAAAGCATGGTTCAACTCATGGTAAAAAAATTAATCGTTTCTTCTCTGGTTTTCAGACGGCCTGAAGCCTTTTCAAGCTGTTTTTATTTTGATTGTGTCAACGAATCCAAAAAATATCTAACTGATGGATAAATGATCCGGCCGGTTCTTTCATTATAGGCAGGCAGCAATGCACCCTATTCCTCTCTATTACAACAAACCATGCTGCTGCAGCTTTTTACGCAAGGTATTGCGGTTTAACCCCAAAATGGCCGCCGCTTTAGATTGGTTGCCGCCGCATTGTTCCATCACGCAAATCAGCATCGGCTTTTCGACTTGGTGCAACACCATATCGTACACGCCGCAAGGTTCCGTACCATCCAAGTCTTTGAAGTATTGTCGTAAGTTTTGCTCAATACATTGCGCAATGTCAGTAGTCGTTTGATTCATCGTGATGTCTTTCTTTGGATTTGTTTTTTAAATGATGAGGCCGTCTGAAACCCTTTAGTCTTCCCGATAGTGGCATACCCAGCGGTCGGTTTTCTCTGAAAGCGTCTCAAGATAGGCGGCAAGGGTGTCGTATTGTGCTGCGGCGCTGTCCAAGCGGTTGATGTCCCTGCGTGTTTGTTCGCCGTCGGGCATTTCGTCGATGTACCAGCCGATGTGTTTGCGGGCGATGCGTACTCCGGCAATTTCTCCATAAAATTCATGCATGGCGCGGATGTGGTTCAAAATGGTGGTATTGCATTCTGCCAAGCTCAAGGCTGGCGGCAAAACGCCGTGTTCGGCGTAATGTTTTAAATCACGGAAAAGCCACGGCCTGCCTTGTGCGCCGCGCCCTATCATGATGCCGTCGGCGGCTGTTTGCTTGAGTACGGAGGTGGCTTTTTGCGGCGAAGTGATATCGCCGTTGACCCAAACGGGGATGTTCAGACGGCCTTTGGTTTCGGCAATCAGTTCGTAACGCGCTTCGCCTTTGTACATCTGCGTACGGGTGCGGCCATGGATGGCAAGGGCTGCGATGCCTGATTCTTCGGCAATTTTGGCGATGGTCGGCAAGTTTTGATGTTCGTCATGCCAGCCCAAACGGGTTTTGAGGGTAACGGGTACGTCCACCGCATTTACAACGGCTTTCAAGATTTCGGCAACCAAAGGCTCGTTTTGCATCAACGCGCTGCCTGCCTGCACATTGCAGACTTTTTTGGCCGGACAGCCCATGTTGATGTCAATCACCTGCGCGCCCAAGCCGACGTTGTAACGCGCAGCTTCCGCCATCTGCTGCGGATCGCTGCCGGCAATCTGCACGGCCACCACTCCGCCCTCGCCTTCAAAATCGTTGCGGCGCAAGGTTTTTTTGGTATGGCGCAAGCTCGGATCGCTGGTCAGCATTTCGCATACCGCCCACCCTGCGCCAAACTCGCGGCAAATCCGGCGGAACGGTTTGTCCGTAATGCCTGCCATGGGGGCGAGTGCGATGGGGTTGTCAATGAAATAACCGCCGATGTGCATGATGTGTGCGCCAAATTGAAAGGGCTGAAATTGTACAATTTTTAAGCAACTTTTCCAATCGTATTTACATGTTGCACAATGAAAAAGGCCGTCTGAAACTGAATTTCAGACGGCCTTTTCAGCCAAAACATTTAAATAAACAGCATGACCACCATCTGCACTGCTGTCTGAATCATGGCAATAATCGGCCAAATCAGTTTGGCCAGCAGGCCGGTAAACAAAAGAATCAGGATAATCCATGTACCGTATGGCTCGATTTTACGGAACTGCATGGACTGCTTGGCGTTAAGGAAGGTATCGAGAAAAATACCGCCGTCCCAAGGCAAAATCGGAATCAGGCTGAATGCGACCCAAATCGAGTTCACCATCACGCCGTAACCGGCCATCTGCACCAACGGCGCTTGATAAGACTCAGGCACATACGCGGCAAGTACGACGACAAAACCCCAAAAGAACGCCAAAATCAGATTGGCAATCGGACCTGAAATCGACACCCAACGCCACGCGCGGCGCGGATCGCGGAAATTGCGCGAATCGATGGGCATAGGACGCGCCCAGCCGAACAGAAAACTGCCAATCATCAGACACACCAGCGGCACGACAATCGTACCGACAGGGTCGATGTGCGGCAGTGGATTGAGGGTCAAACGCCCGAACTGCTCGCCGGTATGGTCGCCCCAATACCGCGCCGTATAACCGCGTGCCACTTCGCGCACGGTAATGGCCAACAACACGGGCAATACTGCCAGCAAAAATACGCCTAAATCAAAATTTGCAAACATGGTTTTCCTTATCAAATATGCCGTCTGAAAACAAAAATATCCTTAAATATCCTTTCAGACGGCCTGAGGCTTTAATCGTCTTCTTTTTTATTCGAACTGAAAAACTCTTTCAGCTCTTTCCAAGTAATGCCCTTACCTTGCGGATTCAATTTGAAGACCGGTTTGCCGTAATTGCTGTACACACTGTCGCCGATAATATTAATGGCCTTATGTGTGCCGTTGATTTGCATATACATGCGGGAAGCCAACATGCGGCCTTTGCGGTCGAGATAATAGTCGACAACAAGATTGTTACCGAATATCCGCTGGACGCTAAGTGGCTGGTTATCACTTATGTTGACAGACATACTGAAAAATTCCCGCGCATTTTTATAATCTTCTTCTGTTGACCCTGGTTGAGGCGTTTTCTGTAATTTCGACAATTCTTCATCAAAAGCCTTAGCCATTGCCTTCATTACGACAGAATCATACTCCGGTTTCATGACATGACGTACACGATAGCGTGCATGGTTTGCCTTACCAAAGGCATCCATTTCTTTAAATACATATGCATCGGCAGGCATAGCCTTATTGGCACTCAAAAAAGCACGTACTCCCGCCTCTGCAATATGATCAAAAGGCACGCCTTTCGAATCACCAATTTCTTTCAAACTCAATTTTAAAGGTTCTTTGATTAAACGTTTACCGATTTTCTCATCGGTGTACACACTAATAATGGCAGCAGCACTGGCAGGCGGATCCATATAAATTTCCCATTTTTCCGCATCCAGTTTCATAGGAAGTTTGATACTAAGTTTTTCATTGTGGTTGTTGATGGCCAATTCAGGAATCATCTCAAACTGACGCGTTGATAGGTCAACAGCTACCTCATAATTCAGATGAACCCCTTCCATGTAACTGGATATGGCAGGATATTTATCCAGATAATCAACGGCAACTTGTGCGATATTGCCGTCCGGCAAGGCATCAAGCATTGCATTGCGGAACTCAGCCTCTTCTCGTTCAGAAAACTCCTGCTTCAAAGCAGCGTCGTCTTCTTGAGCAACCTCCATAGAGGCTGCCTCCTCCCCCTCTTTGGCTTTGGCATCCTCTGCTTTCGCTTCGGCTTTCTTTTCCACCTTTTCATCTGCCAATACAGCTTCAGCCAATGGGCTGATATATACTTGAGAGCTGCCTGTGATGTTAAAGCTGTGGTCTTCTTTTAAAATACGGTCATTGGAAATCGACATGACCTCGTGCGCGGTTTTGTGATCCAAATTACTGCACGCGCTCAAACCAAATGCTGCAGCAATGGCCAAACCAATTATCTTCTTCATTCTGCCCAACCTTTTTGATTAAATGATTCCGTTAGCACAATTTAACACAAGGCACCGATTCCATAAAGGCTTTCAAACAGCATGATTCATTGCTTCTCGCTATCATACCTAATTCAATCGCCCTATCTATTTCAAGCCTAAAGGCCGTCTGAAACTTCAAATCCAGTTTCAGACGGCCTTTGATTTCCTATTTAAAATGCCTCAGCTGTTTTACAGGCTGTAATACATTTCAAATTCCAGTGGATGCGGCGCCATGCGGATACGGCGGACATCTTCCTCTTTGAAGGCGATGTAGCTGTCGATCCAGTCTTTGCTGAACACGCCGCCGCGCAGGAGGAATTCGTGGTCGGCTTTGAGGGCGGCCAGTGCTTCTTCCAAAGAAGCGCAAACGGTTGGCACCAATGCATCTTCTTCCGGAGGCAGGTCATACAGGTTTTTATCGGCAGGGTCGCCCGGATGGATTTTGTTTTGAATACCGTCCAAACCGGCCATCAACAAAGCAGCAAATGCCAAGTATGGGTTGGCGGTCGGATCAGGGAAACGCGCTTCGATACGGCGTGCTTTGCTGCTGTTCACAGACGGAATGCGGATGGAAGCGGAACGGTTTTTGGCGGAGTATGCCAGTTTGGTCGGCGCTTCAAAGTGCGGCACGAGGCGTTTGTAGGAGTTGGTGGACGGATTGGTAATCGCGTTCAGGGCTTTGGCGTGTTTGATGATGCCGCCGATGTAATAAAGGGCGGTATCGGACAAACCGGCATAGCCGTCTCCTGAGAACAGGTTTTGACCATCTTTCCAAATGGATTGGTGAACGTGCATACCGCTGCCGTTGTCGCCCATAATCGGTTTGGGCATGAATGTAGCGGTTTTGCCGAAGTTGTGGGCAACGTTTTGAATCACGTATTTCATGTCTTGGGTTTGGTCGGCGCGTTTAACCAAAGTAGCGAAACGGGTACCGATTTCCATTTGGCTGCCGGTACCGACTTCGGCGTGATGCACTTCCACTTCGATGCCGAGCTCTTCCAAAACATTGACCATGGCAGAACGCAGGTCTTGACCGCAGTCAATCGGCGCAACAGGTGCGTAACCGCCTTTGACGGTCGGGCGGTGGCCGGTGTTTTGACCGTCCATGTGCAGGCCGCTTGACCATGCGCCGCTTTCGGAAGTGATTTCGTAACGGGTTTTGTGCATGTCGGTTTCAAATTCTACGCCGTCGAAGACGAAGAATTCAGGCTCTGGGCCGAAATAGGCGGTGTCGCCGATACCGGAAGATTTCAAATAGGCTTCGGCGCGGCGTGCGATAGAGCGGGGATCGCGGTCATAGCCTTGGCCGTCGGCCGGGTCGATGACGTCGCAGGTAAAGACAACGGTGGTATCGTCGTAGAAAGGATCAACAAAGGCTGTAGACGCATCGGGACGCAACTGCATATCGGAAGCCTGAATACCTTTCCAACCGCCGATGGACGAACCGTCAAACGCTTGACCGTTTTCAAACCATTCTTCGGGATCGTCGAGGACGATGCGGGCGGGGATGGTAAAGTGGTGCTGCTTGCCTTTGGTATCGGTAAAGCGCAAATCTACGAAGCGGGCTTCGCTTTCTTCAATCAGTTTTACAGCGTCTTTGATGGACATCTTCAGCTCCTGAGGGAATAGGTTTAAGTTGTTATTCTACCACGGTAAGGCCGTCTGAAATACATCAGGGCACCCGTTTTTACGCAATGAAATATAGTTTCAGACGGCAAGATTGTCAACAATCCTTCTCTTACTGTATTCTTGAAAACCGAAATCTAATCTGTATTACCGTCTTTTGTCCGAGTTTATAGTGGCTTAAAATAGAAAAGCCAATCATTCATCCTGTGCCGATAAAACAGTTATCGCGGCTCATGGTTGCAGACAAAGTTGTACATATACTCCCCAGATGTTTCAGGAAAAACATATTCCCATTTGCTTCCATAAGGAGGAGTATAAGAGTCAACCAACTTTGCTGATTTTGAATACACTGCAAAAGTTAATATCCGATATCTCCTATTACTGCAATCCATTTCTCTTAGTGATTTCATTTGAATAATAAATTTATTATTAAGATATTTTTGGGGTTTCTTATACCTATCCTCAAACCAAGCCCGATTATGGGTGCGGCTATCCACATCGCCATAGGTAACACCATCATCATTAAAGCTTAATCCTACCCAATCTGTCGCTGCAGCCTGAGTTGCTAATCCCACCGTTAATAATGCTAAAAGTAACATCTTTTTCATGCCAAACCTCTGTAATTTTTATCAAAAAATAAAGTTGTATTATAAAAAATGGATTTTTCAGGTAGCAAAAAATTATATCATGCCGTTGTAAAGCGTATTCCCCCCCAGCGTTCCCATCTTCCCTCCGTCGTTATAAAATAGCTGTCCTATTTTTGGAATACAACCATGACAACTATCTCCCGTTACGCCGTTTTCGGCAATCCCGTTGTACACAGTAAATCGCCGCAAATCCATCAGCAATTTGCGCTGCAGGAAGGTACGGCCATCGAATATGAGCGCATTTGTGCCGACATCGGCGGTTTTTCCGAGGCCGTTGCGGCGTTTCGTGCCGAGGGTGGGCAAGGTGCGAATGTAACCGTCCCATTCAAGCAGGAAGCTTTTGCGCTGGCGGACGAGCATTCCGACCGCGCTTTGGCTGCCGGCGCGGTCAATACGCTGGTGTGGTTGGAAGACGGCAGGATACGCGGCGACAACACCGACGGTATCGGTTTGGCCAACGACATCACGCAGGTCAAAAACATTGCCATCGAGGGCAAAACCATTTTGCTTTTGGGTGCAGGCGGCGCTGTGCGCGGCGTGATTCCGGTATTGAAAGAACACCACCCTGCCCGTATCGTCATTGCCAACCGTACCCATGCCAAGGCCGAGGAATTGGCGCAGCTTTTCGGCATTGAAGCCGTCCCGATGGCGGATTTGAACGGTGGTTTTGATATCATCATCAACGGCACGTCCGGCGGCTTGAGCGGTCAGCTTCCTGCCGTCAGCCCTGAAATTCTCCGCGACTGCTGCCTTGCCTACGATATGGTTTACGGCGACGCGGCGCAGGCGTTTTTGAACTTTGCCCAAAGCAACGGCGCGGCCGAAGTTTCAGACGGCCTGGGCATGCTGGTCGGTCAGGCTGCCGCTTCTTACCATATTTGGCGCGGATTTACGCCCGATATCCGCCCCGTTATCGAATACATGAAAGCCCTGTAACCATGTTCCGCATCATCAAATGGCTGATTGCCCTGCCCATCGGCATCTTCATTTTCTTCAACGCTTATGTGTACGGCAACATCATTACCTACCGCGCCGTCGCGCCCAGCAAAACCGCCTTTATGTCCATGCGCATGAGCCAGTTTGCAAGCGAAGGGCGCGATGTCGAGCTGGATTACCGCTGGGTGCCGTACGACCAAATCTCCGTCAACCTCAAAAAAGCCCTGATTGCTTCCGAAGATGCCAATTTTGCCGAACACAGCGGCTTTGACTGGAACGGTATCAAATACGCCATGAAACGCAATAAGCAAAGCGGCGAAGTCAAAGCCGGCGGTTCGACCATCAGCCAGCAGCTGGCAAAAAACCTGTTTCTCAACGAAAGCCGCAGCTACATCCGCAAAGGCGAAGAAGCGGCGATTACGGCGATGATGGAAGCGGTTACCGACAAAGACCGCATTTTCGAGCTGTATCTGAACTCAATCGAATGGCACTACGGCGTATTCGGCGCGGAAGCGGCGTCCCAGTATTTCTACAAGAAACCTGCCTCCGCCCTCACCCGCCAACAAGCCGCCAAACTCACGGCGCGCGTTCCGGCTCCGCTGTTTTACGCAGACCATCCTAAGAGCAAACGGATGCACAACAAAACCAATATCATCCTGCGCCGCATGGGTTCGGCAGAATTGCCCGAAAGCGATATGGATTAATTCAAAAGGCCGTCTGAACATTTCAGACGGCCTTTGTTTTTAGGCTTTTTCTTCCGGCTCCGGTACGTCAAACACTTGGCGCAGATAAGCGAGGAAGGTGTTGTTGGTGGTCATGGTTTTGCCCGGGGAGTCGGAGAGTTTGGCAACGGATTGGCCGTTGCACTCGACGAGCTTCAAGACAATGTTCAAAGGCGTGTGTCCTAAATCGTTGGTCAGGTTGGTACCGATACCGAAACTGGTTTTGAAACGGTCTTTGAAGTATTGGTGCAACGCCCATGAACGCTCAATATCGAGGCCGTCTGAAAAGGTCAGCATTTTGGTGCGGCTGTCGATTTTGAGTTTTTTGTAATGCTCGTAGGCTTTGTCGCCCCAAACATAAGGATCGCCGCTGTCGTGGCGCAGGCCGTCGAAGAGTTTGGCGAAGTACAGGTCGAAGTCGCGCAAGAAGGCATCCATGCCGACTACGTCGGTCAGGGCGATACCGAGGTCACCGCGGTATTCGTGTACCCAGCTTTCCAGCGCGGCTTTTTGGAAATTGCGCAAACGTACGTCCAAGGCTTGGAAGGCTTGGAGGAACTCGTGCGCCATGGTGCCGATGGGTGTGATGCCGAGTTTTTTGGCCAGATAAACATTGCTGGTACCGCGCACGATATCGGGAGCAGCTTCTAACAAGGTGCGGATAACGTGTTCCTGCCATGCGAGGGTGTAGCGGCGGCGCGTGCCGAAATCGGAAATAAGGAACGGCGGATCATTCGGATTTTGAGTGGCCGCGATTTCTTTCAGCTGTTGCGCTTTGGCCTGCAAACGGCGCTCGCCCTCTTCGATGACGGCAGGCGTTTCCAAGCGGCGGAAATAGAGTTCGTTGACGATGGCAAGAATGAAAATCTCGAAGAACATCGCCTGTATCATCGGGCCTTCGATGCGGATGTTCAGACGGCCTTGATCGTCGGGGCTGACTTGGACAAAGCGGCGTTGGAGTTGGAAAAGTTCGAGATAATCGACAAAGTCGCTTTTGATAAAGCGCAGGCTGCGCAGATAGTCGAGTTCGTCATGGGTAAAGCGCAGCTGGCACAGGGAATCGAGTTCGCGTTCCAAGTCTTCTTGAATATCGGCCAGCGGATACACCATCTCTTTGTTGCGGCAGCGGAATTCGTAGAGGCTGTGGGTTTGCGGGAATTGGTG
The DNA here is from genome assembly GCF_001812605.1 of Neisseria sp. HMSC073G10. Taxonomy (NCBI): domain Bacteria; kingdom Pseudomonadati; phylum Pseudomonadota; class Betaproteobacteria; order Neisseriales; family Neisseriaceae; genus Neisseria; species Neisseria sp. HMSC073G10. The sequence goes on from NZ_KV809496.1 coordinate 14,744, forward strand.
CAACACGACTTGCAGCATGGTGAATTTGTACAGGTCGGTATCAAGCAGGGATTGGATAATGGGCTGATGAGCAGACATAAGCTTTCTCTGAGTAAACGTGGGCGTTGAGGTATCGATTTTAATAGGAAAGGCCGTCTGAAAGAAACCTTATTCAGACGGCCTTTATCTTATTAATCCAGCTGCGCTACGGAAACCGGCAAAGAGCGGATGGTAGACAACATCGTGCTGGCATCTTTTTGCTGTTTGCGGAACGCGGCCATATTGGTCGGAGTCAATTTCGGCGTCGGCAGGGCAACGGTAGTCGGGTTAACCGGCTGGCCGTTGACGCGTGCTTCGTAGTGCAGGTGCGGACCGGTAGAACGGCCGGTTGTACCGACAAAACCAATCACTTCGCCGGCGCGGACTCTGCCATCGGCAGGGCTGAACGCGCTCATGTGGCCGTACAGGGTTTCCACACCGTTGGCATGGCGAATCATCACGGTATTACCGTAGCCGCCTTTCCAACCTTTAAAAATCACTTCACCGTCGGCAGCGGCCTTAATCGGCGTACCGGTCGGCGCGGCATAGTCGATACCGGTGTGCATACGGACGGTATGCAGAACCGGGTGGACACGGTAGCCGAACGGGGAGGAAATGCGCGTATATGCAACAGGCTCGGTATTAAAGCCTTCTTTTTGTTGCAGGGACTTACCGTTTTGGTCGTAGTAGCTACCGCTTTCTTCGTCGCCTTTGCCTTGGCTGTAATAATAGGCTTGGTAGGTTTTGCCGTCTTTAACCACTTCAGCCGCCAAAATATCGCCGACCGCCATTTGCTGGCCGCGGAAATACATGCTGTTGTACAAAAGACGCACGGTATCGCCTTCGCCCAAGTCGCTCATATTGAACGAGTCGGCAAAGATTTCTTTGAGCTGGATATACACTTCGGAAGGAATTTCGGCACGGAGCATATCGCCGATAGCGGAAGTGCGAATTTGTACGGAGCGCAGGGTCGGCATGGTTTTCATGTCGATTTCGGCATTGGAGATGCGCCATTTGCCCTTAACTTTTTCCAAAGCCACCAAGTTGCGTTCCAATTCTTCATCGGTAAAGAATTGAACGTCGGTCACTTGGCCTGAAGAATCAATGCGGATGTTGACGGATTGATTGGTCCGCAGGTTTTTCATGTCGAGGTTGGCATTGTTTTTCGCCATGATTTGCTTGATGTCTTCTTGGTTGACACCCATGCGCGTCAAAACGTCTGCCAAAGAGTCGCCGGCTTGGACGACTTCTTGCACCCAATAGCTGGATTGATAGGTATTGGTTTCCACATAAACGGCAGGCAGCTCTTCGGAAATACGCTCGACTTTGAAATCGGTTTGTGCTGGTTGAGGGTCGGTAATGGCGTATGCGGTCATGATGCCTGAAGCCGGCAGCAGAAACGCTAAGAGGGTTGCTTTGAATCGAGTGGAATATTTGTTTTTAATCACGCGTTATCCTTAATGGGGCGGTCTGTTTTTGAGGTTTGCAGAATGCCGGCACATCCGGCCTGCCGCGACCGCCTGCTGGTTTAAACAGTTTTGGGGATAAAGGACTTTGAGTCTTTTTTCCGATCTGAAAATCAGGTTTTCACTCGGAATGAATGAGGTCGTGTTTGAGATTGACGTTATTATCAGGGCTATTGTGTTGATTTACACCCTGTTTTTCTGAAATTTACGCCACGCATTTTAGCATGACAGCCCGTTTTTTCCAAACCGGCCGTCTGAACGGCTCTTTTTCAGGGCGTGAGGGCAAGGTTCCGAAACGCATCATTTGTCGCGTAAAATAACGGTTTTTCTATCCATTTGCGCTTATGAAGCTGACCCTCGCCCTCCCCTCGCTCAACCGCTTTGCCGACGAATCCGTCCCTGAACTTGCCTTACCTGCTTTTAACCGTCTTTTGCGTTACGGCATATTACGCAAAGAAACACTCAGGCCGTCTGAATTTTACGGACGCCATTTGTGGAACGGCAGCCTCATTACCCAAGTGCAACGTTTACGCCACACAAGCCAAAAACGCGCGGCCGCTTTTGCCTCTCCGGTTTGGCAACAAATGGGCATGCACCATGTCAACATTATCAGCAGCGAGTTTATCGGCATCCAAAAAGAGGAGGCGCAACGGTTATGTGCGGATTTGTCGGCGTTTTATCAAGATAAAGATTGGCAATTCGAGCCGCTTTGCGAAAGCATGTGGCTGCTCAGTATGCCGAAGACTGAAGATTGGGGCGCAGAATGTGTTTTGGATGTATGCGGACAACCGGAAATGGACGGTCAGGCACACGGTAAAGATGCGGTGTCTTGGTTGGCCATGCAGACGGAAATCCAAATGTTTCTCCACTCGCATCCGATTAACCAAGCGCGTGAGCAACAAGGATTGCCGGAAATCAACAGTTTGTGGCTGTGGAATGATGCGGACGGTACACAGTCTGCGGATATCGTCGCCTCAGACAGCGCATGGGCGCGTTTTTCGGATACGCCCAAACTCGATGCGCCGTATGATTTGAAGGCTTGGTTTGAGATGGTTCAAGAAACAGGCAACACTGTTTCAGACGGCCTTATCTTTTTGGACGACTTGGTTTCCACCTTACAAACAGGCGATGTTTGGGCATACAAAGATATTTTGGAAAGCTGGGAAACCCGTTGGTTTGCGCCTTTATGGGACGCACTCGCTTCAGGCCGTCTGAAAACCGTGTGCATTGCCACAGACGGTGAAAACGGCGGCACGCTGGAAATCGGCCGCCGTTCCAAATGGGCATTTTGGCGCAAAGCTAAAACGTTTAACGGATCGTGGTAAACGGTTTTAAGCCTCCAACGCTTCCAATCTGGCAGAAATTCTATCCCACACATCCTGCAACGGAATCGCTTTCAACAAACGTGTCGGATCGTTGGTATCGATGCTGTCGGGGTTGGGCAGTTCTGCATAATCGCCGGCATAAATGACTTCCGCCTGCTCGGAATACGGACGCCATTTATCCACCCATGACGCGCCAAACAAAGCGATTTGCGGTTTATCCAAAGCAGCGGCGATGTGCATCGGTGCGGAATCGACACCGACAAACAGCTTCGCTCCCTCAATGGCCGCCTCCAATTCACGCAGGCTCAAGCATCCGGACAACACATATACTTTTCTACCCTCCGGAATATTCAGACGGCCTATAATTTCCTGAAGCATGTATTGCTCGACAGTGTCGGGAGAAGCAGTCAATACGACATTCTGCCCACTGTTGAGCAGAAGCTGTACGATGGCGGCATTCTTGCCGTCTTCCCAACATTTGAAATGCCAGCGCGCGCCCGGGTGCAGCAACACATAATCTTCGCCGTTCCAACCCTGCTCACGCAATTTCTGCTGCATGCTTTCCCTTGCATCTTGTGCCACCCAAAGGCGCACTTTGGCATCGGCTACATCTTCCGGCTGGATAAGCGGCGCGAGGATATTCAATTGGTTTTCAACGATATGATGGCTGGTATCAAGCTCATGGTTGATAAAATCATGACAGAAACGCCACCAGAAACCGTCACGCTTGATGCAGTCCAAACCCACGCTGCAACGGGCGCACAGTTTGGCAATGACAGCCGCGCGCCATTGGTCGGACAGATTGAAAGCCCAGTCGTAATCGCGTGCCTTCAGCTTAGACAAAAGGTTTTTTTCACACGCCAACTGCTTGAATACGCCCAGCTTCTTCCAATTTCGATCAATAGTAAAAATCTGTGCAATCTGCGGATTATCGGCAATCAGCTGCTCCGTACCGGCATACACCAGCATATCGATTTCGCAATCGGGGAAACGGGTTTTCAGCGCATCGACCACCGGCGTGCTCAAAAGCACATCGCCATGATGGCGCAATTTGATGATCAGAATACGTTTGGGTTGGGCTAAAGACATACAAAACTTTCAGACGGCCTGTTGATTGGCTGCTATTGTAAAGCGGAAAACAGGTTTCATAAAATACAAAACAGGCCGTCTGAAAGCTATCCTGCTGATTCATCGCTATAAAATCCGCACAAGCCATGCAATTTATATTACAATCCGCACCCCGTGGTTCGAAAACCTCCCACATTAAAAAACTAAGGAAACCTCATGTCCCGCAACAACGAAGAGCTGCAAGGCATCTCCCTTTTGGGCAACCAGAAAACCCAATACCCGAGCGAATACGCGCCTGAAATTTTGGAAGCGTTCGACAACAAACATCCCGACAACGACTATTTCGTCAAATTCGTCTGCCCCGAGTTCACCAGCCTCTGCCCGATGACCGGCCAGCCCGACTTTGCCACCATCTACATCCGCTACATCCCCCATATCAAAATGGTGGAAAGCAAATCACTGAAACTCTATCTCTTCAGCTTCCGCAACCACGGCGACTTCCATGAAGACTGCGTCAACATCATCATGAAAGACCTCATCGCCCTGATGGATCCGAAATACATCGAAGTATTCGGCGAATTCACACCGCGCGGCGGCATCGCCATTCATCCGTTTGCCAACTACGGCAAAGCAGGCACAGAGTTTGAAGCTTTGGCACGCAAACGCCTGTTTGAACACGACGCACAATAATTCCGTTCAGACGGCCTAACGCCCTTTTCATGGCAAGACTTTATTTATTGCACAGTCTCGCAAGGCTTCATGCCGTCTGAAAAACCTCCGAAAGATTTCCATGTACGAATTTACTGCCGCACAGCAGAAGAAAGCGCTCTTCTGGCTGGTGCTTTTCCATATTTTTATTATTGCCGCCAGCAACTATCTGGTGCAGTTCCCCTTTCAAATTTTCGGTATCTTTACCACTTGGGGCGCATTTTCCTTTCCATTTATCTTCCTCGCTACCGACCTGACCGTGCGCATTTTCGGTGCACCGTTGGCGAGACGGATTATTTTTTGGGTAATGTTCCCGGCTCTGCTGCTCTCTTACGTCTTCTCCGTCCTCTTTCATGACGGAAACTGGACAGGCTGGGCATCTTTGGCCGAATTTAACACCTTCGTCGGCCGTATCGCATTGGCCAGCTTTTCCGCCTATGCGCTCGGGCAAATCCTCGATATTTTCGTGTTCAACAGATTGCGCCGTCTGAAATCATGGTGGATTGCCCCTACTGCTTCCACCGTGGTCGGCAATGCGTTGGACACGCTGGTGTTTTTCGCCGTTGCCTTTTATGCGAGCAACGATGAATTTATGGCGGCAAATTGGCAGGGCATCGCATTTGTCGATTATCTGTTCAAACTCGCCATCTGCACCCTCTTCTTCCTGCCCGCCTACGGCATCGTATTGAGCATCTTGACCAAAAAACTGACTTCCTTAAACGTCCGTCAAGAAATGCCCGAATCGGTTTTAGCCAAATAAGCAGCAGATAAAAAACAAGGCCGTCTGAAACTTTAATCGTTCAGACGGCCTTTTATGTTTTAAACAATTAACCGGTTAATTGTTTGGTAATCAGTTTTTTCAGCGGCGGGAAGTTATTGCTTGCACGCAATACCAAACCGCGCAGCAGTTTCGCCGGAGCAGTTTCATTGGTAAAGAGTTTCAGCAGCATATTGGTGCCGTGGTAAATCGGATGGGCGTGGAGCATATGCTTGGTGCTGTATTTTTCCAGCAGGCTCTTCGCACCAATATCCTGACCGCGTTGCTCGGCTTCAAGCACCAATTTAGCCAAGAGATCGGCACTTGCCAGACCCAAGTTAAAGCCGTGCGCAGTAACCGGATGCATACCGACCGCAGCATCGCCGATCAACGCGCTGCGTTTGCCATAGAAACGTTGGGCAATCATACCGACCAAAGGATAATTGTGAATGGTGCTGACCAATTCCATATCGCCCAAACGGCCTTTGAGTTGCTCTTTCACGCTGGCCGCCAATTCTTCCGGCGACATGTTTTTAATCGTTTCGGCCTTATCGCTGTCCACCGTAATCACTGTATTGGTCAAGTGTTCTTCCAAAGGCAGCAACGCAATGGTGCGGCCATAGTGGAAGCATTCATATGCGGTATGCAGGTTGGACAGAGTATGCTTCATGCGGCACACAAACATGGTGCGGCTGTAATCGTGCATATCGGAAGAAATGCCCAATTGACGGCGCGTTTGCGAGAAGCGGCTATCGGCGGCCAACAACAGACGGCCGGTCAATACTTCGCCGCTTTCCAAAATAACTTGCGCCTCATCGTCAGAAGTTTTGACTTCTTTAACATTGGTGCCGGTCAGAATTTTCACGTTGTCCAATTTGGACACGACTTCATAAGCGGCTTTGCGGATATTGTGGTTGGAGATCAAATAGCCCAAGCAGTCCGCAGGCTCGCCGCGCGCCTGAGTCGGTTGTGGGAAGTGGAGCTGGTAATCGGAATGACCGTTCAACACTTTGGCATCGCGTAAAGGATAAATTTCGTCTTTTGGAATCAAATCCCACATACCCAATCGCTGCATGATTTCACGCGACAAGTGCGTCAATGCGATTTCACGGCCGTCATACGGCGGATTTTGCAACACTTCTAAAGGACTTCTTTCAATCAGGGTTATGTTCAAACCGCTTCCGGCCAACTCTGCGGCAAAACTTAATCCGGCAGGGCCTGCGCCGACGACGAGAATATCACTGTGTAAGCTCATGGGAGGAATTCCTTGTATTCAACTGATACGGATTTTTTCAGACGGCCTTAAGTTTACTGTGTTTAGCTACATGAGGGTAAATCAAAGGCATTTGATAGATTATATAGAAAGAGTCGATAGAATAAAACAAAGGCTATCGATTGTAAGCACGTTTTTACTTTAGCCTTAATATAAATCAAGCTTCACGACATACGGATTTTATCAAACAGACAAAACAGTCTGACAAACAAAAACCGCATTCCGAAAAGGAATGCGGTTTTCAATCGTAAAACGATTATTCTTCAGAACCGGTGTAAGGACGGATGCTGACGGTTTTACGGTTCAGCGCGCCTTTGGTTTTGAATTCAACGTAACCGTCGACTTTAGCAAACAAAGTGTGGTCTTTGCCCATGCCTACGTTGTCACCTGCGTGGAATTTAGTACCACGTTGACGAACGATGATAGAGCCTGCCGGAATCAGCTCGTTGCCGTAGGCTTTAACGCCCAAGCGTTTGGCTTCTGAATCGCGACCGTTGCGGGTGCTACCGCCTGCTTTTTTACTTGCCATTTGTAATACTCCTGAACTTACTTGAAATTAGGCGATTGCCACGATTTCGATTTGGGTGAAATTTTGGCGATGGCCTTGGCGTTTTTGGTAGTGTTTGCGACGACGCATTTTGAAAATGCGTACTTTCTCGCCACGACCATGAGCAACGACTTTAGCTGTTACTTTTGCGCCTTCGATAAAAGGTGCGCCTACTTTTACAGATTCGCCGTCAGCAATCATCAAAACTTCAGTCAGTTCGATTTGGCTGTCGAGTTCGGCTGGTATCTGTTCTACTTTCAATTTTTCGCCAACGGAAACTTTGTATTGTTTACCGCCGGTTTTTACGACCGCGTACATACTCAACTCCATGAGAATTAGGTTAACTTTCCGCACACCATGTGCGAAACGAGCTATTCTATTTCTATTTGCCTGTTTTGTCAAAATTTATTTTATTTACAAGTGAAAAGGCCGTCTGAAAGATATGTTGCATGCTTTTTAACTGATATAATTACGCGCTGGATTGCTGATATCTTTATGCAACATTATTACCCCGACCGAATGTACGGGTTTAAACAGATTTATTGGAGCCCCGCTCCGTTTTGTCAACAGAGAATGTTTTATGCTCGAAAACCTGCCTTACTTCCAACGCCACCTGCCCGATGACCTTGCCAAAGTTAATGCGGTCATCAACCAAGCTGTTCAATCCGATGTTGCGCTGATTTCGCAAATCGGCACATACATCATCAGCGCGGGCGGTAAGCGCCTGCGTCCGATTATTACCATTTTGGCAGGCAAAGCAATCGGGCATGACGATGAAAAACTGTACTCGCTGGCAGCGATGGTGGAATTCATCCACACCTCCACCCTCCTGCACGACGATGTCGTCGATGAAAGCGATTTGCGCCGCGGCCGTAAAACCGCAAACAACCTCTTCGGCAACGCGGCGGCTGTTTTGGTCGGCGACTTCCTCTATACACGCGCCTTCCAACTGATGGTTGGTTCTGGCAGCATGCGTATCTTGGAAGTGATGGCAGATGCAACCAACATCATCGCCGAAGGCGAAGTCATGCAGCTGATGAACATCGGCAATACGGATATTACCGAAGAGCAATACGTCCAAGTTATCCAATACAAAACAGCAAAACTGTTTGAAGCGGCCGCGCAAGTCGGCGCAATTTTGGGCAAGGCTTCCCCCGAACACGAGCAAGCCTTGAAAGACTACGGCATGTACGTCGGTACGGCTTTCCAAATCATTGACGATGTATTGGACTATTCAGGCGAAACCGAAGAAATCGGCAAAAACGTCGGCGACGATTTGGCAGAAGGCAAACCTACCCTGCCATTGATTTACCTGATGCGAAACGGCTCCGAGCAGGCTGTAAACGATGTGCGCCACGCTTTGGAAAATGCCGACCGTAGCTATTTTGAAAAAATCCACGACTATGTCGTCAACTCCGACGCTTTGCCGTATTCGATTTCCGAAGCGAAAAAAGCCGTCGACAAAGCCATCGCTTCATTGAACGTGTTGCCTAACAGCGAAGTCAAAGAAGCCATGATCCAACTGGCAAAAGAATCCTTGGCCCGAGTATCTTAATCCGATGAATTTCAGCTTTGTCCCTTTGTTTCTGGTTACGCTGATTTTTTTGGGCGTCGTCAGCAACAACAACTCGATTACGATTTCCGCGGCCGTCTTATTGCTGATGCAGCAAACTGCTTTGTCGCAATACATTCCCTTCGTGGAAAAACACGGCCTGCAAGTGGGCATCATCCTGCTGACCATCGGTGTATTGAGCCCGCTGGTTTCCGGTAAAATCCAGATTCCGCCGGTTTCCGAGTTTATCAATTTCAAAATGATTGCCGCCGTCCTTATCGGCATTTTGGTTGCCTGGCTTGCCGGGCGCGGCGTTCCATTGATGAGCGAACAGCCTGTTTTAGTAACCGGATTATTAATCGGCACAGTCATCGGCGTTGCTTTTGTTGGCGGCATTCCGGTCGGCCCTCTGATTGCCGCCGGCTTATTGTCTTTTTTTGCCGGAAAGGTTTAAAATCCCCTCCTTTAACGCCTCGCCATAGTTCAACGGATAGAACGTATGCCTCCTAAGCGTAAAATACAGGTTCGATTCCTGTTGGCGAGGCCACAGTTTCAATAAAAGCCTTTCATATTTTGAAAGGCTGAGACCTTTGCAAAATTCCCCAAAATCCCCTA
>NZ_KV809497.1:0-424 GCF_001812605.1 Neisseria sp. HMSC073G10
CCTGAAAATGGACAAGTACTTACGATGGGCGGCAAAAGCCCTCAAAACCTGATGTATGACGGCTATGTTGAAGCAGGCGAAAAAACAGGATTACAAAACGGTGCTAAGGTCGGCAGTTAAGAGATATTTATTTAATTGTTGATGTAGCCTAAGCGGAATCAACGGTTAAATAAATATCAATGGGGTGCGGGAACTCCCGCTTTTTTGAAATTGGTAAATTAAATTGAAACCTGTAAATCGTTTTACTTAAGGCGGTTTACAGGTTTTTGTTTAAGCGCAAAACAAAAGCCTGGGCGGTTTAGACAGTATAACGACCAGAGTTAAAAACTGAGGAAAAGATATGTCGAACCGTCCAATTACCTTAAAGATTGAATATCATCATAGCCGTATCAGGCTGAATAAATAAGGAAAATGAAATGAATGT
>NZ_KV809498.1:0-16818 GCF_001812605.1 Neisseria sp. HMSC073G10
AAGTAGGTGTACCTTACATCATCGTATTCATGAATAAATGCGACATGGTTGACGATGCTGAGCTGTTGGAACTGGTTGAAATGGAAATCCGTGACTTGTTGTCAAGCTACGACTTCCCAGGCGACGACTGCCCAATCGTACAAGGTTCTGCATTGAAAGCTTTGGAAGGTGACGCTGCTTACGAAGAAAAAATCTTCGAATTGGCTGCTGCCTTGGACAGCTACATCCCAACACCTGAGCGTGCTGTGGACAAACCTTTCTTGTTGCCTATCGAAGACGTATTCTCTATCTCCGGCCGTGGTACAGTAGTAACCGGTCGTGTAGAGCGCGGTATCATCCACGTTGGTGACGAGATCGAAATCGTAGGTCTGAAAGAAACCCAAAAAACCACTTGTACCGGTGTTGAAATGTTCCGCAAACTGCTGGACGAAGGTCAAGCTGGTGACAACGTAGGCGTATTGCTGCGTGGTACTAAACGTGAAGACGTAGAGCGTGGTCAAGTATTGGCTAAACCAGGTACTATCACTCCTCACACCAAGTTCAAAGCAGAAGTATACGTACTGAGCAAAGAAGAGGGTGGTCGTCACACTCCATTCTTCGCTAACTACCGTCCACAATTCTACTTCCGTACTACTGACGTAACTGGTGCAGTTACTTTGGAAGAAGGCGTAGAAATGGTAATGCCGGGTGAAAACGTAACCATTACTGTAGAACTGATTGCGCCTATCGCTATGGAAGAAGGTCTGCGCTTTGCGATTCGCGAAGGTGGTCGTACCGTAGGTGCGGGTGTGGTTTCTTCTGTAATCGCTTAAGTTTAGAGGCCAATAGCTCAATTGGTAGAGTATCGGTCTCCAAAACCGAGGGTTGGGGGTTCGAGACCCTCTTGGCCTGCCAAATAAAAAATTAACCGGCCTTGTGCCGGTTAATTTTTTTGTACTTAAGTTCTAAGATTATTTGGAATTAATTAATGGATCAATGCCGCTATCTAAAATGAAGGCGGGTGGGGTATTGATAAGTGAGTAAAGATGACAGAACATCCGTCTGGACGCAAAGAAGGCCATCAGAAAAAGGAAGTTGTGGTAAGTAATAAGCCGGCTCCTGAAAAGAAAGAAGGTCTGTTTGCATATTTTAAGAGCTCTTGGACTGAGTTTAAGAAGGTAGTTTGGCCGAGTCGTGATGAAGCGGTTAAAATGACTGTATTTGTGATTATCTTCGTTGCAGTTTTAGCAGCCTTCATTTATGCGGCAGATACAATTATTTCATGGTTGTTTTTTGATGTTTTATTAAATAGGAAAGGGTAAAGATGTCAAAGCGTTGGTATGTGGTACAGGCCTATTCCGGTTTCGAGAAAAATGTTCAAAAAACATTGAAAGAGCGTATTACTCGTGAAAACATGGAAGAATATTTCGGTCAGATCCTCGTTCCTGTAGAGGAAGTGGTAGACATCAAGAATGGCCGAAAAACCATCAGTGAGCGTAAATTCTATCCAGGCTATGTGCTGGTTGAAATGGAAATGACCGATGATTCATGGCATTTGGTTAAGAGTACCCCTCGAGTAAATGGCTTTGTAGGTGGTAGCGGAAATCGTCCAATCCCAATTTCTCAAAAAGATGCAGATGCTATTTTGCAACAAGCCAAAACAGGTGTTGAGAAGCCAAAACCAAAAGTTGAATTCGAAGTGGGTCAGCAGGTTCGTGTGAATGAAGGTCCATTTGCTGATTTCAATGGAATTGTTGATGAAGTTAACTACGAGCGTAATAGACTGCGTGTTTCAGTTCAAATTTTTGGTCGGGAAACACCGGTTGAATTAGAGTTCGGTCAGGTTGAAAAGATTTAAGTGGTTTAATTCGCTTGAAAATTTTTTTTTAAGCAGATATAATCGCAAATTCTGTTTGGGAAGCGGAATGGTTCCGCGTTATACCCGTTTTTAGGAGTCCTTAATGGCAAAGAAAATTATCGGCTACATCAAACTGCAAATTCCTGCAGGTAAAGCCAATCCATCTCCCCCAGTTGGTCCTGCTTTGGGTCAGCGTGGTTTGAACATCATGGAATTCTGTAAAGCATTTAATGCTGCAACCCAAGGTATGGAACCTGGTTTGCCAATTCCAGTCGTGATTACTGCATTTGCAGATAAATCATTTACATTTGTGATGAAAACTCCACCAGCTTCTATCTTGTTGAAAAAAGCTGCTGGTCTGCAAAAAGGTAGTTCTAATCCTCTGACTAACAAAGTGGGTAAATTGACCCGCGCTCAGTTGGAAGAAATTGCTAAAACTAAAGAGCCTGATTTGACTGCTGCTGACTTGGATGCGGCTGTTCGTACTATCGCAGGTTCTGCTCGCTCAATGGGCTTGGACGTGGAGGGTGTTGTATAATGGCTAAAGTATCTAAACGCTTGAAAGCTCTGCGCTCTTCTGTTGAAGCTAACAAACTGTACGCAATCGACGAAGCAATTGCTTTGGTTAAAAAAGCTGCTACTGCTAAATTTGACGAGTCTGTTGATGTATCTTTCAACTTGGGCGTTGATCCTCGTAAATCTGACCAAGTTATCCGTGGTTCAGTCGTTCTGCCTAAAGGTACCGGTAAAACAACTCGCGTAGCTGTATTTACTCAAGGTGCAAATGCAGATGCTGCTAAAGAAGCTGGTGCAGATATTGTCGGTTTTGAAGATCTGGCCGCTGAAATCAAAGCTGGTAACCTGAACTTTGACGTTGTTATTGCTTCTCCTGATGCAATGCGTATCGTTGGTCAATTGGGTACCATCTTGGGTCCTCGTGGTTTGATGCCAAACCCTAAAGTAGGTACTGTTACTCCTAACGTTGCTGAAGCAGTTAAAAATGCAAAAGCAGGTCAAGTACAATACCGTACAGATAAAGCCGGTATCGTTCATGCAACTATCGGTCGTGCTTCTTTCGCTGAAGCTGACTTGAAAGAAAACTTCAATGCGCTGCTGGATGCTATCGTTAAAGCCAAACCTGCTGCTGCAAAAGGCCAGTACCTGAAAAAAGTTGCTGTATCCAGCACTATGGGTTTGGGTGTTCGCGTTGATACTGCAAGCGTGAACAACTAAGAAATTTTCAGGTGATTCGGTTTTCTGGATTGCCTGAATTTGGGCTACTTAAAATTAAGTAGATGTCCAAGACCGTAGGGATCGTAAGATTTAATCGTAACTGCCCTACGCAGACGGTAGTCCTGAAACACATTGCAAGATTGCTTGTAAGATGTCTTTTTAGGTTACCGCGCTGGTGGGATATCATTTCGGTATCCTGTTTATAAACAGTGGGAGGTAGACCTTGAGTCTCAATATTGAAACCAAGAAAGTGGCCGTAGAGGAAATTAGCGCAGCAATTGCTAACGCTCAAACTCTCGTAGTCGCTGAATATCGCGGTATCAGTGTTTCCAGCATGACTGAGCTTCGTGCAAATGCACGTAAAGAAGGCGTTTACTTGCGTGTTCTGAAAAATACTCTGGCTCGTCGCGCAGTAGAAGGTACTTCATTCGCAGATTTGGCCGATCAAATGGTTGGTCCATTGGTTTATGCTGCTTCTGAAGATGCTGTTGCTGCTGCTAAAGTGCTGCACCAATTCGCGAAAAAAGATGACAAAATTATCGTTAAAGCCGGTTCTTACAATGGCGAAGTAATGGATGCTGCTCAGGTTGCTGAGTTGGCCTCTATTCCGAGCCGCGAAGAGCTGTTGTCCAAACTGTTGTTCGTTATGCAAGCTCCCGTATCAGGCCTTGCACGTGGTTTGGCTGCTTTGGCAGAGAAAAAAGCTGGCGAAGAAGCCGCTTAATCGATTTTGTTTCATTTAATCAATTATTTTTTAATACAATATTTGGAGTATAAATAGCATGGCTATTACTAAAGAAGACATTTTGGAAGCCGTTGGTTCTTTGACCGTAATGGAATTGAACGACTTGGTTAAAGCTTTTGAAGAAAAATTTGGCGTTTCTGCTGCTGCAGTTGCAGTTGCAGGTCCTGCAGGTGCTGGTGCAGCTGCTGCTGAAGAGAAAACTGAATTTGACGTAGTTTTGGCTTCTGCTGGTGATCAAAAAGTTGGCGTGATTAAAGTTGTCCGCGCTCTCACTGGCTTGGGTCTGAAAGAAGCTAAAGACATCGTTGACGGTGCACCTAAAACTCTGAAAGAAGGTGTTTCTAAAGCTGAAGCTGAAGACATCCAAAAACAACTGGAAGAAGCCGGCGCTAAAGTCGAAATCAAATAATTTGATGCTTCCTATGAAGGCTGGCAGTTTTCTGCCAGCCTTATTTTGCTTCTTAAAATAAGCATCAGACATTGTTTACATTTATTTGCATAGTCTTTATAAAATCATTGCAAATAAATGTAAATATCAGGTTGATGCATGCCGTTGTTTCAGACGGCCTATTATTTAAAATTGCTTTTCGGAGTGTATATGAGCTATTCGTTTACCGAGAAAAAACGTATCCGTAAGAGTTTTGCAAAGCGAGAGAATGTCTTAGATGTTCCTTTCCTGCTGGCAACCCAAATTGATTCTTATGCGAAATTTTTGCAGCTGGAAAATGCTTTTGACCAACGTACTGATGATGGTCTGCAAGCGGCATTTAATTCTATTTTCCCGATTGTAAGCCATAATGGTTATGCGCGCTTGGAGTTTGTGCATTATACATTGGGCGAGCCTTTGTTCGATATTCCTGAATGCCAATTGCGCGGCATTACTTATGCGGCCCCATTGCGTGCTCGTATCCGTTTGGTGATTTTGGATAAAGAAGCATCTAAGCCGACAGTAAAAGAAGTTCGTGAAAACGAAGTGTATATGGGCGAAATCCCATTGATGACGCCAAGTGGCTCTTTTGTTATCAATGGTACTGAGCGCGTGATTGTTTCCCAGCTGCACCGTTCTCCTGGTGTGTTCTTTGAGCATGACCGTGGTAAAACACATTCTTCCGGTAAGCTGTTGTTCTCTGCTCGTATTATTCCTTACCGTGGTTCATGGTTGGATTTCGAATTTGATCCAAAAGATTTGCTGTATTTCCGTATCGACCGTCGCCGTAAAATGCCGGTTACGATTTTGTTGAAAGCTTTGGGCTACAACAATGAACAAATCTTGGATATTTTCTACGATAAAGAAACTTTCTATTTGTCTTCAAACGGTGTTCAAACTGATCTGGTTGCAGGCCGTCTGAAAGGTGAAACTGCCAAAGTTGATATCTTGGATAAAGAAGGCAATGTACTGGTCGCCAAAGGTAAACGCATTACTGCGAAAAATATCCGTGATATTACCAATGCAGGCTTGACTCGTCTGGATGTAGAGCCAGAAAGCCTGTTGGGTAAAGCATTGGCTGCTGACCTGATTGATCCGGAAACTGGCGAAGTATTGGCTTCTGCTAACGATGAAATTACAGAAGAACTGTTGGCCAAGCTTGATATCCATGGCGTAAAAGAAATTACGACCCTTTATATCAATGAATTGGATCAAGGTGGTTACATCTCCAGCACTCTGCGTACAGACGAAACTGCTGATCAGCAGGCTGCACGCGTTGCGATTTACCGCATGATGCGTCCTGGCGAACCGCCTACCGAAGAAGCTGTTGAGCAGCTCTTCAATCGCTTGTTCTTCAGTGAAGACAGCTATGATTTGTCTCGCGTAGGCCGTATGAAATTTAATACGCGCACATACGAGCAAAAATTGTCTGAAGCACAACAAAACTCTTGGTATGGCCGTTTGCTGAATGAAACTTTGGCCGGAGCAGCTGAAAAAGGCGGTTACGTTCTGAGTGTTGAAGACATCGTTGCTTCTATTGCTACATTGGTTGAACTGCGTAACGGTCATGGCGAAGTAGACGATATTGACCACTTGGGTAATCGTCGTGTTCGTTCTGTGGGTGAGTTGACTGAGAACCAATTCCGCAGCGGTTTGGCTCGTGTAGAACGTGCAGTTAAAGAGCGTTTGAACCAAGCAGAATCTGAGAACTTGATGCCGCATGACTTGATCAATGCGAAACCTGTTTCTGCCGCGATCAAAGAATTCTTCGGCTCTAGCCAATTGAGCCAATTTATGGATCAGACCAACCCATTGTCTGAAGTAACCCATAAACGCCGTGTATCTGCATTGGGCCCTGGCGGTTTGACTCGCGAACGTGCAGGCTTTGAGGTGCGAGACGTACATCCGACCCACTATGGCCGTGTATGTCCTATTGAAACACCTGAAGGTCCAAACATTGGTTTGATCAACTCATTGTCCGTTTATGCGCGTACCAATGATTATGGTTTCTTGGAAACCCCTTACCGCCGTGTTGTCGATGGCAAAGTAACTGAAGAAATCGATTACTTGTCTGCTATCGAAGAAGGCCGTTATGTGATTGCACAGGCGAATGCCGATTTGGACAAAGACGGTAATTTGATTGGCGACTTGGTTACTTGTCGTGAAAAAGGCGAAACCATTATGGCAACGCCTGACCGCGTTCAATATATGGACGTGGCAACCGGTCAAGTGGTATCTGTTGCAGCATCTCTGATTCCATTCTTGGAACATGATGACGCGAACCGTGCATTGATGGGTGCCAACATGCAACGTCAGGCCGTACCGTGCCTGCGTCCTGAAAAACCGATGGTTGGTACCGGTATCGAGCGCTCTGTTGCCGTTGACTCTGCAACTGCAATCGTTGCCCGCCGTGGTGGTGTGGTTGAGTATGTAGATGCCAACCGCGTTGTAGTTCGTGTTCATGATGATGAAGCGACTGCCGGTGAAGTGGGTGTCGATATTTACAACTTGGTTAAATTCACCCGTTCTAACCAATCTACCAACATCAACCAACGTCCGGCCGTAAAAGCAGGCGATGTGTTGCAACGTGGTGACTTGGTGGCCGATGGTGCATCTACCGACTTGGGTGAGTTGGCTTTGGGTCAAAACATGACCATCGCCTTCATGCCATGGAATGGTTACAACTACGAAGACTCGATTCTGATTTCAGAAAAAGTGGCCGCGGACGATCGTTATACTTCGATTCACATTGAAGAACTGAACGTTGTTGCACGTGACACTAAACTGGGTGCAGAAGACATTACCCGCGATATTCCGAACTTGTCTGAGCGTATGCAAAACCGTTTGGATGAATCCGGTATCGTATACATCGGTGCAGAAGTAGAAGCCGGTGACGTCTTGGTAGGTAAAGTAACACCTAAAGGCGAAACCCAACTGACTCCTGAAGAAAAACTGCTGCGTGCTATCTTCGGTGAAAAAGCATCTGACGTAAAAGATACTTCATTGCGTATGCCTACCGGCATGAGCGGTACCGTTATCGACGTTCAAGTTTTCACTCGTGAAGGTATCCAACGCGACAAACGTGCTCAATCCATTATTGATTCTGAATTGAAACGTTACCGTCAAGATTTGGGCGATCAATTGCGTATTTTCGATAATGACGCATTCGACCGTATCGAGCGTATGATTGTTGGTCAAAAAGCCAATGGTGGTCCGATGAAGCTGGCTAAAGGCAGTGAAATCACTACCGAATATTTGGCAAGCCTGTCTAGCAAACATGATTGGTTTGACATCCGTTTGGCTGACGAAGACTTGGCCAAACAGTTAGAACTGATTAAATTGAGCCTGCAACAAAAACGCGAAGAAGCGGATGAGTTGTATGAGATCAAGAAGAAAAAACTGACCCAAGGTGACGAGCTGCAACCGGGCGTACAAAAAATGGTGAAAGTATTTATCGCCATCAAACGCCGTCTGCAAGCCGGTGACAAAATGGCGGGTCGCCACGGTAACAAAGGTGTGGTATCACGCATTCTGCCAGTGGAAGACATGCCTTACATGGCTGACGGCCGTCCGGTAGACATCGTACTGAACCCATTGGGCGTACCTTCTCGTATGAACATCGGTCAGATTTTGGAAGTTCACTTGGGTTGGGCGGCAAAAGGTATCGGCGAACGCATCGACCGTATGCTGAAAGAGCAACGCAAAGCCAGCGAGCTGCGTGAATTCTTGAACAAGCTCTACAACGGTAGCGGTAAGAAAGAAGATTTGGACAGCCTGACAGATGAAGAAATCATCGAATTGGCTTCCAACCTGCGTAAAGGTGCATCTTTCGCCTCTCCTGTATTCGACGGTGCGAAAGAGTCTGAAATCCGCGAAATGTTGAACTTGGCTTACCCAAGCGAAGATCCTGAGGTTGAGAAACTGGGCTTCAACGACAGTAAAACTCAAATTACGCTGTATGACGGCCGTTCAGGCGAAGCATTTGATCGCAAGGTTACAGTCGGTGTGATGCACTATCTGAAACTGCACCACTTGGTTGACGAAAAAATGCACGCCCGTTCTACCGGTCCGTACAGTCTGGTTACCCAGCAGCCTTTGGGCGGGAAAGCTCAGTTCGGTGGCCAACGTTTCGGTGAGATGGAGGTTTGGGCATTGGAAGCATACGGCGCGGCATACACGCTGCAAGAGATGCTGACTGTGAAGTCTGACGACGTGAACGGCCGTACCAAAATGTACGAGAACATCGTCAAAGGCGAACACAAAATCGATGCCGGTATGCCTGAATCCTTCAACGTATTGGTTAAAGAGATTCGCTCACTGGGCTTGGATATCGATTTGGAACGTTACTAAACAGAAGTTTTCAGACGGCCTTTTAAGGTCGTCTGAAAAAGCGGTTTCAGAATAAGAATGAAGCAATCGGCATTTAGGCCGTCTGAAATCAAAAGTACCGTTTCCCAATATCGAAAATCCGCCATGCGGTAAAAATACTTCCTTCAAGGAGCAAAAATGAATTTGTTGAACTTATTTAATCCGTTGCAAACTGCCGGCATGGAAGAAGAGTTTGATGCCATCAAAATCGGTATTGCCTCTCCCGAAACCATCCGCTCATGGTCTTATGGCGAAGTTAAAAAACCTGAAACCATCAACTACCGTACGTTCAAACCTGAGCGCGACGGTCTGTTCTGCGCCAAAATCTTTGGCCCGGTCAAAGACTATGAATGTTTGTGCGGTAAATACAAACGCTTGAAATTTAAAGGCGTAACCTGTGAAAAATGTGGCGTAGAAGTGACCCTGTCCAAAGTGCGCCGCGAACGCATGGGCCACATTGAACTGGCTGCACCAGTTGCACACATTTGGTTCTTGAAATCTCTGCCTTCCCGCTTGGGTATGGTACTGGACATGACTTTGCGCGACATCGAACGCGTATTGTACTTTGAAGCATTTGTGGTAACCGATCCCGGCATGACTCCGTTGCAACGTCGTCAATTGCTGACTGAAGACGATTACTACAACAAACTGGACGAATACGGCGACGACTTCGATGCCAAAATGGGTGCAGAAGGTATCCGCGAATTGCTGCGTACCTTGGATATTACCGGCGAAATCGAAATCCTGCGTCAAGAGCTGGAATCTACCGGTTCTGATACCAAAATCAAAAAAATCGCCAAACGTTTGAAAGTATTGGAAGCCTTCCACCGTTCTGGTATGAAACTGGAATGGATGATTATGGATGTGCTGCCGGTATTGCCGCCTGATTTGCGTCCTTTGGTTCCATTGGATGGCGGCCGTTTTGCCACTTCCGATTTGAACGATTTGTACCGTCGCGTTATCAACCGTAACAACCGTTTGAAACGTCTGTTGGAACTGCATGCGCCTGATATCATTGTTCGTAACGAAAAACGTATGTTGCAAGAAGCAGTTGACTCTCTGTTGGATAACGGCCGCCGCGGGAAAGCCATGACCGGTGCCAACAAACGTCCGCTGAAATCATTGGCTGACATGATTAAAGGTAAAGGCGGCCGCTTCCGTCAAAACCTGCTGGGTAAACGTGTGGACTACTCAGGTCGTTCCGTAATTACCGTAGGCCCGTACCTGCGTCTGCACCAATGTGGTCTGCCGAAAAAAATGGCTTTGGAACTGTTCAAACCATTCATTTTCCACAAATTGGAAAAACAAGGTTTGGCTTCTACCGTTAAAGCTGCGAAAAAATTGGTAGAACAAGAAGTACCTGAAGTATGGGATATCTTGGAAGAAGTCATCCGCGAACATCCGATTATGCTGAACCGTGCGCCAACCCTGCACCGTTTGGGTATTCAAGCGTTCGAACCTATCCTGATCGAAGGTAAAGCTATTCAGTTGCACCCATTGGTGTGTGCCGCATTTAACGCCGACTTTGACGGTGACCAAATGGCTGTACACGTTCCATTGAGCTTGGAAGCACAAATGGAAGCACGCACGCTGATGCTGGCTTCAAATAACGTATTGTCTCCAGCCAACGGCGAACCAATCATCGTACCTTCTCAAGATATCGTATTGGGTCTGTACTACATGACCCGCGACCGTATCAATGCCAAAGGCGAAGGCAGCCTGTTTGCCGATGTGAAAGAAGTGCATCGTGCATACCATACTAAACAGGTTGAACTGGGTACGAAAATTACCGTACGTCTGCGCGAATGGGTAAAAAACGAAGCAGGTGAGTTTGAGCCTGTCGTTAACCGTTACGAAACAACCGTCGGCCGTGCATTGTTGAGCGAAATCTTACCTAAAGGCCTGCCGTTCGAGTACATCAACAAAGCGCTGAAGAAAAAAGAAATTTCTAAACTGATTAACGCATCATTCCGTCTGTGCGGCTTGCGTGACACAGTTATTTTCGCCGACCACTTGATGTATACCGGTTTCGGTTTTGCGGCTAAAGGCGGTATTTCCATTGCGGTTGACGATATGGAAATTCCGAAAGAAAAAGCAGCCTTGCTGGCTGAGGCTAATGCCGAAGTTAAAGAAATCGAAGACCAATACCGTCAAGGTTTGGTGACCAACGGCGAACGTTACAACAAAGTGGTCGATATTTGGGGTCGTGCCGGCGATAAGATCGCTAAAGCGATGATGGACAACCTGTCCAAACAAAAAGTCATCGACCGTGACGGCAACGAAGTTGATCAAGAGTCCTTCAACTCTATTTACATGATGGCCGACTCTGGTGCCCGTGGTTCTGCAGCTCAGATTAAACAGTTGTCCGGTATGCGTGGTTTGATGGCCAAACCTGACGGCTCTATTATCGAAACGCCGATTACCTCTAACTTCCGCGAAGGTTTGACCGTATTGCAATACTTTATTGCGACCCACGGTGCGCGTAAAGGTTTGGCGGATACCGCGTTGAAAACGGCAAACTCTGGTTACCTGACCCGTCGTCTGGTAGACGTAACTCAAGACTTGGTCGTTGTTGAAGATGATTGCGGTACTTCAGACGGCTTTGTCATGAAAGCAGTAGTACAAGGCGGTGACGTAATTGAAGCGTTGCGCGATCGTATTTTAGGCCGTGTTACAGCATCAGATGTTGTTGATCCTTCAACAGGAGAAACATTGGTTGAGGCAGGTACACTGCTGACTGAGAAATTAGTTGATATCATTGACCAATCTGGTGTTGACGAGGTTAAAGTCCGTACGCCAATTACTTGTAAAACCCGTCATGGTTTGTGTGCACACTGTTATGGCCGCGACTTGGCGCGCGGTAAACTG
This sequence comes from Neisseria sp. HMSC073G10, assembly GCF_001812605.1. Lineage (NCBI taxonomy): Bacteria > Pseudomonadati > Pseudomonadota > Betaproteobacteria > Neisseriales > Neisseriaceae > Neisseria > Neisseria sp. HMSC073G10. The sequence continues at coordinate 11,479 of NZ_KV809498.1, forward strand.
GTTAACGCTGGTGAAGCTGTAGGTGTAATTGCTGCACAATCTATTGGTGAGCCAGGTACTCAGCTGACCATGCGTACGTTCCACATCGGTGGTGCGGCATCTCGTGCGGCTGCTGCCAGCCAAGTGGAAGCCAAATCCAATGGTACAGCTCGTTTCAGCAGCCAAATGCGTTACGTTGCCAACAACAAAGGCGAGTTGGTTGTCATCGGTCGTTCTTGTGAAGTCGTGATTCACGACGATATCGGTCGCGAACGTGAACGTCACAAAGTACCTTACGGTGCAATCCTGCTGGTACAAGACGGCGAAGCCATTAAAGCCGGTCAAACCTTGGCAACTTGGGATCCGCATACCCGTCCGATGATCACCGAACACGCAGGTATGGTGAAATTCGAAAACGTGGAAGAGGGTGTTACCGTTGCGAAACAAACTGACGATGTAACCGGTTTGTCTACTTTGGTAGTGATTGACGGCAAACGTCGTTCTTCTAGTGCTTCTAAATTGTTGCGTCCGACTGTCAAACTGTTGGATGAAAATGGTCTGGAAATTTGCATTCCTGGTACGACTACCCCAGTTTCTATGGCATTTCCGGTCGGTGCGGTGATTACCATCCGTGAAGGTCAGGAAGTCGGTAAGGGTGATGTATTGGCGCGTATTCCACAAGCGTCTTCTAAAACCCGCGATATTACCGGTGGTCTGCCACGCGTAGCCGAATTGTTTGAAGCACGCGTGCCGAAAGATGCAGGTATGTTGGCTGAAATTACCGGTACCGTTTCCTTCGGTAAAGAAACCAAAGGTAAACAGCGTCTGATTATTACCGACGTAGACGGTGTAGCATACGAAACCCTGATTTCTAAAGAGAAGCAGATTTTGGTACACGATGGTCAAGTGGTAAACCGCGGTGAAACCATCGTAGACGGTGCCGTAGACCCACACGACATTCTGCGTTTGCAAGGTATCGAAGCATTGGCTCGCTACATTGTTCAAGAGGTACAAGAGGTTTACCGCCTGCAAGGTGTGAAGATTTCCGATAAACACATCGAAGTCATCATCCGTCAAATGCTGCGTCGAGTGAACATTGTCGATTCCGGTGATACAGAGTTCATTACCGGCGAACAAGTTGAGCGTGGCGATGTAATGCTTGCCAATGAAAAAGCCATGGCTGAAGACAAAGAGCCGGCACGTTACGAAAACGTGTTGCTGGGTATTACCAAAGCTTCCTTGTCTACAGACAGCTTCATTTCTGCGGCATCGTTCCAAGAAACAACCCGCGTCTTGACCGAGGCTGCTATTATGGGCAAACAAGACGAGCTGCGCGGTTTGAAAGAGAACGTGATTGTCGGTCGATTGATTCCTGCCGGTACAGGTTTGACCTACCACCGCAGCCGCCATCAACAATGGCAGCAAGCCGATCAAGAAACTTCTGAAACCGAAGCTTCAGACGAATAATCCCGAGCGATTATTGTGAAAATAAAACCGCAAGCCAGTCTTGCGGTTTTATTTTTTAGAGGACTTAAAAGAGGGTGGAGTTTAAGGCCGTCTGAATAAATAAGGAAAGCAATGGAGAAAATAAGTAGAGAACCATATTTAAAATGGCAAAGGCCGTCTGAATGTTTCAGACGACCTTTGTTTCTAAAATTTAGACATAAATTGGAAAACACCAAACTTTATCAGTCATTTGCTTGACTAAACCCTTGCAATAAAAATATAATTCCAATCTTGTCGACATGGTGTCGGCAAGTATTTAACTCAACAGGACGAGAAAATATGCCAACTATTAACCAATTGGTACGCAAAGGCCGTCAAAAGCCTGTGTACGTAAACAAAGTGCCTGCACTGGAAGCTTGCCCGCAAAAACGCGGCGTATGCACCCGTGTATACACAACTACCCCTAAAAAACCTAACTCTGCATTGCGTAAAGTATGTAAAGTTCGCCTGACCAACGGTTTTGAAGTCATTTCATACATCGGCGGTGAAGGCCACAACCTGCAAGAGCACAGCGTCGTATTGATTCGCGGCGGTCGTGTAAAAGACTTGCCAGGTGTGCGTTACCACACTGTACGCGGTTCTTTGGATACAGCAGGTGTTAAAGACCGTAAACAAGCCCGTTCTAAATACGGTGCTAAGCGTCCTAAATAATTATCGGGACTCAAATAGGCACGTCGGCCGCCTAAGCTGAACAACGGCCGAGTAAGTGAATACTCAATTGGGTATTCATGGGAATAGACCCAACTGAATAGACTAAAGGAAATTAAAATGCCAAGACGTAGAGAAGTCCCTAAGCGCGACGTACTGCCAGATCCTAAATTCGGCAGCGTTGAGCTGACTAAATTCATGAACGTATTGATGATTGACGGTAAGAAATCTGTTGCAGAACGTATCGTTTACGGTGCGCTGGAACAAATTGAGAAAAAAACCGGCAAAGTAGCAATCGAAGTATTTAACGAAGCCATTGCAAACGCCAAACCTATCGTGGAAGTGAAAAGCCGCCGTGTAGGTGGTGCAAACTACCAAGTTCCTGTTGAAGTTCGTCCTTCACGTCGTCTGGCTTTGGCAATGCGCTGGGTTCGCGACGCGGCCCGTAAACGTGGTGAGAAATCTATGGACCTGCGTTTGGCAGGTGAATTGATTGATGCGGCTGAAGGTCGTGGCGGTGCGTTGAAAAAACGTGAAGAAGTACACCGCATGGCTGAAGCTAACAAAGCATTCTCTCACTTCCGTTTCTAATATCGAAAGGCTAACAAAATGGCTCGTAAGACCCCTATCAGCCTGTATCGCAATATTGGTATTTCTGCCCATATTGACGCGGGTAAAACAACCACAACAGAACGTATTCTGTTTTATACAGGTTTGACTCATAAATTGGGCGAAGTGCATGACGGCGCGGCTACTACCGACTACATGGAACAAGAGCAAGAGCGTGGTATTACCATTACTTCTGCTGCTGTGACTTCTTATTGGTCTGGTATGGCGAAACAGTTCCCTGAGCACCGTTTCAACATCATCGACACCCCGGGACACGTTGACTTCACCGTAGAGGTAGAGCGTTCTATGCGTGTATTGGACGGCGCGGTAATGGTTTACTGTGCAGTAGGCGGTGTTCAACCTCAATCTGAAACCGTATGGCGTCAAGCTAACAAATACCAAGTACCTCGCTTGGCATTTGTAAACAAAATGGACCGTCAAGGTGCCAACTTCTTCCGCGTTGTTGAGCAAATGAAAACCCGTTTGCGCGCAAACCCAGTACCTATCGTGATTCCGGTTGGTGCGGAAGACAGCTTCAGCGGTGTTGTTGACCTGTTGAAAATGAAATCCATTATTTGGAATGAAGCCGATAAAGGTACAACCTTTACCTATGGCGATATTCCTGCTGAATTGGTTGAGACTGCTGAAGAATGGCGTCAAAACATGATTGAAGCTGCAGCAGAAGCCAGCGAAGAATTGATGGACAAATACTTGGGCGGTGATGAGCTGACTGAAGAAGAAATCGTAGGCGCATTGCGTCAACGCACTTTGGCCGGTGAAATTCAACCAATGTTGTGTGGTTCAGCATTTAAAAACAAAGGTGTTCAACGTATGTTGGATGCAGTTGTAGAATTGCTGCCTGCTCCTACCGACATTCCTCCAGTTCAAGGTGTTAACCCTAACACTGAAGAAGCCGACAGCCGTGAAGCCAGTGATGAAGAGAAATTCTCTGCATTGGCGTTCAAAATGTTGAATGATAAATACGTTGGTCAATTGACATTTATCCGCGTTTACTCTGGTGTTGTGAAATCCGGTGATACCGTATTGAACTCAGTAAAAGGTACTCGCGAACGTATCGGTCGTCTGGTGCAAATGACTGCTGCAGACCGTACTGAAATTGAAGAAGTACGCGCTGGTGATATTGCAGCTGCGATCGGTCTTAAAGACGTTACCACTGGTGAAACCCTGTGTGCTGAAAGCGCACCAATCATCTTGGAACGCATGGAATTCCCTGAGCCGGTAATTCACATTGCTGTTGAACCAAAAACCAAAGCCGACCAAGAGAAAATGGGTATCGCCCTGAACCGTCTGGCGAAAGAAGACCCTTCTTTCCGCGTTCGTACAGACGAAGAATCCGGTCAAACCATTATTTCCGGTATGGGTGAGCTGCACTTGGAAATTATTGTTGACCGTATGAAACGCGAATTCGGCGTGGAAGCAAACATCGGTGCGCCTCAAGTGGCTTACCGTGAAACCATCCGCAAAGAGGTTGAAGCTGAATACAAACATGCCAAACAATCTGGTGGTAAAGGTCAATACGGTCACGTTGTGATCAAAATGGAACCTATGGAACCAGGTGGTGCGGGTTACGAATTTATCGATGAAATTAAAGGTGGTGTGATTCCTCGCGAATTTATTCCGTCTGTCGATAAAGGTATTCGTGATACTCTGCCTAACGGTATTGTTGCCGGTTACCCAGTTGTTGACGTTCGTGTACGTTTGATTTTCGGTTCTTCGCATGATGTTGACTCTTCACAACTGGCCTTCGAATTGGCAGCTTCTCAAGCCTTTAAAGAAGGTATGCGTAAAGCCAATCCAGCTCTGTTGGAACCAATCATGGCAGTTGAGGTGGAAACACCTGAAGAATACATGGGTGACGTAATGGGTGACTTGAACCGTCGTCGTGGCGTTGTATTGGGTATGGATGATGACGGTATCGGTGGTAAGAAAGTTCGCGCCGAAGTACCTCTGGCAGAAATGTTCGGTTACTCAACCGACTTGCGTTCTGCAACCCAAGGTCGCGCTACTTACTCCATGGAGTTCAAAAAATACGCTGAAGCTCCTGCTCACGTAGCTGCTGCTGTAACTGAAGCCCGCAAAGGCTAATCAGAAAAGGCCGTCTGAAACTGAAAATAAATTTTCAGACGGCCATTGTTCTTTAATCGATCTTTATATGTAAAGGAATTAGCTCATGGCTAAGGAAAAATTTGAACGTAGCAAACCGCACGTAAACGTTGGCACCATCGGTCACGTTGACCATGGTAAAACCACTCTGACTGCTGCTTTGACTACTATTTTGGCTAAAAAATTCGGTGGCGCTGCAAAAGCTTACGACCAAATCGACAACGCTCCTGAAGAAAAAGCTCGTGGTATTACCATTAATACCTCACACGTAGAATACGAAACTGAGACCCGTCACTACGCACACGTAGACTGTCCGGGTCACGCCGACTACGTTAAAAACATGATTACCGGTGCTGCCCAAATGGACGGCGCGATCTTGGTATGTTCCGCAGCTGACGGTCCTATGCCACAAACTCGCGAACACATCCTGTTGGCTCGCCAAGTAGGTGTACCTTACATCATCGTATTCATGAA
>NZ_KV809499.1:0-71255 GCF_001812605.1 Neisseria sp. HMSC073G10
GCTGTTGGGGGAAAGGAATTTTGCAAAGGTCTCAATCTTATAAATTCTTACGAGGTACTTAGGCCGTCTGAACGTTTCAGACGGCCTTTTTATTTATTTCTGATGCGCTTTCAAACGCAAAGCAAACATGACGACCACGACACCGACAACCAAAGCGCAACCCATCGCCAAATGGATACCATCCAACATTGCCTGTTGCGGCATATCTGCACTGGAAAGTTTCTCGCCGATATTGGTTGCACCGACAAAAAACGCCGCGCCGATGGCACCGGCAATCGGGTTGATGGTGGTCAGAATCGCCGCACCGTGCGGATTGAGCGTTTTCGGCAACGCGTTCAGACCATGAGTTTCGCCGGTTACACAAGCAGACACGGAAAGCGCCAACAGCGTAAACATCGCCGTCAACATCACCACTTGCGTATCAATCCGCAAAAACAGCCACAATACCGCCAACGACACCACCAGCATCACTGTTGCCGGCAAAACGACAAAGCGTCCGCCCTTTTTGTCCAACAATTTGCCGAACAAAGGTGCGGCAACCGCTTGGGCAATACTGGCAGGCATCAGAATCAGACCGGTTGCCGTACCGGTCAGCATCAACACTTGCTGCGTGTACATCGGCACCATCAGTTCCAAGCCCAAGAACAGGAATACCGCACCGGCCAAAATCACAACGCAATATCTGAACTGTTTGTATTCAAAAGCACGAAGGTTCAACAACGGCGTAGCCAAACGGAACTGACGGTGCGCAAACCAACCCACCAGTACAACGGAAGCGGCAAAGAGCAGGATAAATTCCAGCAGCGGCATATGGGCAAAATTACTGCTCGCATAAACCAGCCCGCCGAAGCCCGCAATCGACAGCACAGCTGACAACATATCGATTTTCGGACGGCTGATGTTGCTTAAATTAACCGTCAAATATCTACCCACCAGCACCATCGCCGCCAACATAAACGGCGCGGTAAAGCCGAACAGTACGCGCCAATGCGTATGGTCGATGATGATGCCCGACAGCGTCGGCCCCATTGCAGGCGCGGCGGTAAACATCATGGTAATCACGCCCATCGCCGTTCCGCGCTTATTGGGCGGGAAAATTGACAATACGCCGTTAAACAGAAGCGGGACAAAAAACGCGGCAGACACTGCCTGCACCATACGCCCCACAACCAAAATTCCGAAAGTCGGTGCAAACGCGCAAATCAACGAGCCTGCTAAAAACGTTGCCTGCGTAAACAGCACCATTTTTCGCGTTTCAAACCATTGAATCACGCCTGCCGTAATCGGCGTAAATGCACCCATGACCAGCAGAAAACCCGTCGTCAGCCATTGAACCGTGGTCTTATCGACACCGAAATCCTTCATAATCGGCGTAAGCGCGACATTCAGCAGCGTGTCGTTGAGATAGCCGAAAAATGCGCCGATAAACAGCGTCGCCACAATGGTTTTAGCAGGAAAGTCGGGGTTGTCGGCGTAGTATTCGTGTACCGTTTCGCCCTCTTGCGAATCAGAAGCGTGCATAATAATTTGAAATATCAGCGAAACCGTTATTTTAGCATAAACCGTTTTGACAGGCCGTCTGAAACCTTGACCGCTTCCCCAGATAACACTAAAATTTAGAATTGTTTTCATTTTTATTATTAAACAGGAGAAAAACATGTCAAAGAAAGTCAGCATCTTGGTCGGCAGCCTGCGTAAAGGCTCGTTCGCACGAAAAGTCGCACAAAACGTCGTTTCCATGTTCCCCGAAGGCTACGAAGCGCAAATCGTCGAAATCGGGCATTTGCCTTTATACAACTTCGACTACGACGATCCTGCCGTTACCGACTTCCCTACTCCGTCCAGCTATACCGAGTTCCGTGAAACCATCAAAGCCTCTGCCGGCGTATTGTTCGTGACTTCCGAAAACAACCGTACCGTACCGGCCTGCCTGAAAAACGCCATCGACATCGGCTCCAAACCCAATGCCGATGTTGCCTGGAAAAAAACACCTGCCGGCATCATCAGCCATTCCGTCGGCAAAATGGGCGGTTATAGCGCGCAAAAAAATCTGCGCCTTGCCCTTTCGTATTTCGATATGCCATTGACCGGCCAACCGGAAGTGTTCCTCGGCAACTCGCCTACCCTGTTTGACGACAACGGCCAGCTCATCGAATCCGCGCGCGGCTTTGTTCAAGGCTATATCGACCAATTGGTTGCCTTGATTGAGAAAAACCCTAAATAATCGGAATTGAAGCATACAGGCCGTCTGAAAAACGAATTTCAGACGGCCTCATCTTTTGCAAAAAATCAGTTTTTCAACCCTTCCTAAATTTTTACTAATTGAGTGCAGGTATAATCACTATCCACCCATCCTCCGGAGAACTTCCATGCGCGTATTATTGGTTGAAGACGATGCCATGATTGCCCAAGCCGTCAGTGCCAACCTGAAAGACACCGGCTACGCTGTCGATTGGGTCAGCCGCGGTTCGGAAGTTGCCGCAGCAGTGGCGGCGCAAGCATACGATTTGCTGCTCTTGGATTTGGGTTTGCCCGGCAAAGACGGTTTGGACGTATTGGCGCAAATCCGCAACGGCGGCTGTACCATTCCCGTCTTAATCGTGACCGCGCGCGACGATTTGCACAGCCGGCTCAACGGCCTAGACGGCGGCGCAGACGACTACATCGTCAAACCCTTCGACATGGCGGAACTGCAAGCCCGTATGCGCGCCGTATTGCGCCGACACGGCGGACAGGCGCAAACGCTGCTGACCAACGGCATCATCACACTCAATCCTTCCACCCATCAGGCGGAAGTGGTCGGGCAGGAACAGGCCATCATGCTCAGCAACAAAGAATTTGCCGTCCTCCAAGCCCTGCTGCTGCGTCCGGGCATGATTCTGTCACGCAGTGATTTGGAAGACAAAATTTACGGCTGGGGTGAAGAAGTCGAAAGCAACGCCGTTGACTTCCTGATTCACGCCTTACGCAAAAAACTCGGCAAAGAAGCGATTCAAAACGTCCGCGGGGTCGGCTGGCTGGTTGCACAAAACAACCAGGCTGTCTGAAAAACCACAACAACACCAACACACAAACCATGCAACGCCTTATCCACACCATCAAACAATCCCTGCAAGTCAAGATCAGCCTCGCCCTGATCTGTATGCTCCTGCCTCTATCCATCCTTGCAGGCATATTTTCATATTACGATACTTATCACGAGACCCAAGAGGTTCAAGACGACCTGTTGCGCCAAGTCGCGAACTATCTCGACCCGAGCGATGCCGATGACGAGAATCACTCGCTCGATAACGACAACAAGATTTCCGTTCAATTTCCCAATACGCCCAACCCCATTGTCAGCCTGCCTGAGAAGATTTCAGACGGCCTGCACACCATTCAGGCCGACGACGACGACGATTACTACCGCGTTTATACCCGCAACACCAAGCAAGGCCGCATCGCCGTCATGCAGGAAAGCGACTACCGCGAAGAGCTGGCCGAAATGGCCGCCGTACAGAGCATCCTCCCCATGCTCCTCGCCCTGCCCCTGATTATCCTGCTCACCGTCTGGATTACCCACCGCGCCATGCGTTCCGTCAAAACCCTGTCCAACGATTTGGAACAGCGCCAAATCAACGACCTCTCGCCGATGGACACCCAAAACATTCCCAGCGAAATCCAAGGCTTTGTCGTTGCCATTAACAACCTGTTGCAGCGTACCGACGAAAATGTCCGCCAACAGCAACGCTTTATCGCCGATGCCGCACACGAATTGCGCAGCCCCATGACCGCCCTTTCCCTTCAGGCAGAGCGGCTCAACAATATGCAGCTGTCCGCCGAAGCGCGCGAGCAGTCCGCCCTGTTGCAACAAAGCATACAGCGCAACCGCCACCTGCTCGAGCAACTCCTTTCCCTCGCACGCGCCCAAGCACCCGAAACCCAACGCCCCAAAACCCTGATCAGCCTGCAAAACCAGTTCCGCCGCGTCTTGCAGGAACTCATGCCACTGGCGCTGGCCAAAGGTCAAGACATCGGCGTCGCCGTTGAAAACGACTGCCAAATCTACGCCGACGACACCGAAATCTACACCCTCATCAAAACCTTTACCGACAACGCCATCCGCTATACCCCTAAAGGCGGCCGCATCGATTTAGGCTTTGATGAAACCGCCGAATACCTCAACATTTGGGTGGAAGACGACGGCCCCGGTATTCCCACAAGCGAACGCCAACGCGTTATCGACCCCTTCTACCGCATTCTCGGCACCGAACAACAAGGCACTGGACTTGGTCTGTCCATCGCAAACACCATTGTCAAACGCCATCAAGGCCGTCTGAAACTGGCCGACAGCCGACGCTTTGACAGCGGCTTGTTGATTATTGCCGAGTTGGATAAAAAGATGCTTTAAATGATTGACCCGCCCAAATTGGTTTATCTATCTTTAAGCCGATGAATCAAAACGTTTTAAAACCAAAGGCCGTCTGAAAATGACTTTCAGACGGCCTTTTTATATTTTAAAGTAAACCTAATTCATTCCTCACAAATACGGTTGCAAGGTTTGGCGGAGGATTTCCATATCGGTAATTTCGGTGATATTGGCTTTGCCCAAGTATTCCAAGCCGACAAAACGCATGATGCCGCTGCTGACTTTTTTGTCGTGGCTCATGTGTTCAATCCATTTTTCAAAGGAGAAAACAGGCGGTGCAGACGGGAGGGAGGCGGCTTCCATTAAAGCGGCAATGCAGTCGGTATCGGCTTGTTGGGGTTTGCCCAAAATTTGCGACAAACGAGAAGCGAGGACGCAACCGGCGGCAACGGCTTCGCCGTGCAGCCATACGCCGTAGCCCATTTCGGCTTCGATGGCATGGCCGAAAGTGTGGCCGAGATTAAGCCATGCGCGGATGCCCTGCTCGGTTTCGTCTTGGGCAACAATATCGGCCTTCATTTTGCAGCAATGGTAAACGGCTTCTGCCATTTTTTCTTGGTGTTGTGCCATCAGGTCGGCCATATTTTCTTCCAACCAAGCAAAAAATTCGGCATCGCCCAAGGCACCGTATTTGATGACTTCGGCCATACCCGCAGAAAGTTCGCGTTGCGGCAGCGTTTGCAAAGCGGTCAAATCGGCCAGCACGGCTTGCGGCTGGTAGAACGCGCCAATCATGTTTTTACCGAGCGGATGGTTGATGGCGGTTTTACCGCCGACCGAGGAATCGACCTGGCTGAGCAATGTGGTCGGCACTTGGATAAAAGGTGCGCCACGCTGATAAGTCGCTGCGGCAAAGCCGACCATATCGCCTATCACGCCGCCGCCCAAAGCGATTAAAGTGGTTTTGCGTTCGGCACGGTTTTGCATCAGGCCATCGTAAATCAGGTTGAGCGTCTGCCAGTTTTTATATTCTTCGCCGTCGGGAAGGATGATGCTGAAATGCGGCACGCCCAATCTGTCTAAGGCCGTCTGAAGCTGTTTGAGATAAAGCGGTGCAACGGTTTCGTTGGTAATAATGGCTACTTTTTTGCCTAAATAGGGCTGAAGCAGCGTATCAGCCTGCTCAATCAGTTTATGTCCGATAAAGATAGGGTATTGATGAGACGGGGTTTGGACAGTCAGTGTGCGCATGGTATTCCTTTGCAAAACGTATTTATTCGCCTAAAGCCTGTATCAGGCGTTTGAGCGTTTTGTGACAGCTGTCGGATTCGATGACGAGATGGGCGGTTTGACGGTACAGCGTATCGCGTTGGTCATACAGCTCTTGCAGTTTGGCCAAAGGGTCGGCAACTTGCAACAGCGGCCGGTTGCTGTCGTAACGGGTACGCTCCAGCAAGGTTTCGGGGCTGGCATGCAGATAAACAACCGTGCCGTTTTGGCGCAAAATCTGTCTGTTTTCACTGCGTAATACAGAGCCGCCACCGGTCGATAAAACGATGTTGCGCCGGGAAGCGAGCTTCTTCAGCATATTGGTTTCGCGGTTGCGGAAGCCTTCCTCCCCTTCCATCTCAAAAATGGTCGGAATGGATACGCCCGAAGAAGTGCAGATTTCGTAGTCGCTGTCGTAAAACGGGCATTCAAACATTTGGGCAAGCTGCTTGCCCAAAGTGGTTTTGCCCGCGCCCATCAGCCCGATTAAAATTAAATTGCCGTTGATTTTTTCCATGAGGGTCATTTTATACGATATGGTGGTTTCGTGGAAAAGTTCGTCGTTTTTCAGACAGCCTTTTCATCTCAGGCCGTCTGAAAACCAAAACAGGCATACCTTTGCAGATATGCCTGTTTGTCATTTTAAAAATCAGTAACGCAGATTGTTACCCACATTATCCATAATGCGCGGCGTGATAAAGATCAACAGCTCACGGCGGTTTTCACGTTTGCCGCGTGATTTGAACAGATTGCCGACAACAGGAATATCGCCCAAAACAGGTACTTTGTTCACTGCATTGGTGCTTTCTTCTTCGTAAATACCGCCGACAATCAGCGTACCGCCATCTTCAACCATGGCTTGGGTATTCAAGTGTTTGGTGTTGATACACTTGGTTGTCAGAGAATCTACGGTACAGTCGATCGGGGTATCGCGATTAATCTTCACAGTCATGATGATTTGACCGTCAGGCGTAATATTCGGCGTTACGGTCAAGCCCAAAACGGCTTTCTTGAAGGTAATCGAAGTCGCACCGCTGGAAGAAGCTTCTTGGTAAGGAATTTCCGTACCGGATTCGATTTTGGCTTCTTTGCGGTCTTGTGTCAGCACGCGCGGATTGGAAATAGTTTTGCTCTTACCTTGTTCTTCAGACGCGCTGATTTCCAAACCCAATGCACCGGACGAGAACGCACGCACCAGCGCAATGCTGTTGACTGCGGCTGCGGTCGGCAGGCTGACGTTCGGATCCAAAGACCAAGTAGGATAGCGGACATCACCACGGTTAAACGAGGCATTGGTATTGTAGTTGGTTTGTGCATTGCTCCAGTTGCTGCCCCATGCGTTACGGCCACTTGCACCACCGGAACCGAATTTAACGCCCAAGTTGCGGAAGAAGGTATCTTCTGCTTCAACAATGCGCGCTTCCACCATCACTTGACGGGTTGGAACGTCCAATTCATCAATCAGTTTGCGGAATTTCTCAATCACGCCGCGGTTGTCGGTCACGATCAGCGTATTGGTAGCCGGATCGATTAAGGCGCTGCCTCGGTTGCTCAACAGAGTATTGCGGGTATTGGAATTATTGCTATCGTATTCTTCCAAACGCAGAATTTTGCGGAATTCTTCCACATTTTTGTATTTCAACTGGAAGGTTTGAGAATACAGCGGACCCAATTCGGCAATCTCTTTTTCAGCCTGCAAGAAGGCTTTGTCTTTTGCCAACAATTCATCGCGAGGTGCGATATTGATGATGTTGCCTTGACGGCGCATATCCAAATTGCGCGCCTGCATAACCAAGTCCAAAGCCTGATCCCAAGGTACATCTTTCAGGGACAGGGTCATGGTGCCTTTGACGGTATCGCTGGCAACAATATTCACACCGGACTCTTTCGCTAAAATCTGCAAAATGGTACGGACTTCTACATCTTGGAAGTCCAAGGAAATTTTACGGCCTTTAAACGATTTGTTTGCATTGTGGTTCAAGCCGCCGGATTCGGTATTGGCGGCTTTAGGCGATACTTCAAATACAAAACGGCCTGAAGAAGCTTTGGTATTGATGTCCCAATTCGCATTATTGTTGCGGATAATGAGCTGGGTAGAATTGCCGATACGTTTGAGCGTAACGTTTTGTACAGGGGTATTGAAGTCAGCTACATCCAAACTGCGTTGCGCTTGTGTCGGCAGCGTATGGTTTTTCAATGTCACAACCACACGGTCGCGCTGCTGTTTGATGTCCGGCTGTCCGCTGAAACCAGGGGCGGACAATTCAATAATGCCGGAATTGCGTGCGCCTTTGCGGAAATCAATATTGGCTGCTGAAACGGCTTGATAAGTCTGAGCAGCGCGCGCGGTAGACGGCGTAGCCGCACGTTCATTGGCAACGGCCGCATTGGTTTGGTCAGTAGATTCGTTTACAAATACCCAAACTTCGTTGCCGCGAATTTCAGTATTGTATTGGCTGATTTTGTTCAAACCCAAAACCACGCGTGCACGGTCATTGTTTTGCGCCGCAGTAATTTGATTCAGCAATGGGTCGGCATATTCCAAAACAGGCTGAGGCAAACGAATATTGGTATTGGCAAAATCCAATGCGATACGTGCCGGAGTAGATGTTACAAAACCATGAGGTGTAGTGACGTCTTTGTCGAAACGGATTTTGATGATTTTTTGGTTGTCAGGCAAAGTGGAAACGTTGATATCGGTAATATTGCCTGCAAAGGCCGTCTGAACAGCGAGGGCAACGCTGAAGCCGGCAAATAATTTTGTCATGTGCTTGGTTTTCATAATCGAGTGAGACCCCTAAATTAATTTGAATTCGAACTATCTGAGCTATTGGAAGAATCCGCCTCTTTACTGCTCAATGGCAATTCGGCCTTCCGGTACACCCAGTTGCCGTAGCTGTCTTCAACTTGCTCGGTCACGATAATTTTGTCTTCGGTAATACTTTGGATTCTGCCGTAATTCTGACCGATGTAGTTTCCGGGATAAACGGTATAAACATGGTCCTTGACCTTGATAAATCCGGAAACCTTGCCGCCGCTTTGCAGCGTTCCGACAAAGGCCATGTTTTCCAAACTGAAGGCTTCCAATGTTTCTTTCGGACGGTTCATATCCGGCGCATTGCCGCCTTTAGGGGCAGTGTCCAAACGGCGTGAATCAAACGCATTTAAGCCTTTAAAATTCGGAGGGTTATACGGCTTAGGCAATGTAACCGTCGGCTCTTCAAACGGAATAATCTTGGATTTCGCTTCCTGACGGGTTTGCGTCATCCATTGAGTCAAATCTTCATAACTTTGCGTACAGGCTGCCAAGGGAAGAAGACTTAAGAGTAAGATGATTTTTTTCATGATTTCCCTATTCTTTTATTTTTGCTCATTCTCGGCAGGTTTACCTTCTTCTTGTGCCTGTTGCGCAGCCAATTCTGCAGCAATCTCTTCGGCCGGACGGGCTTTGTAAGTTGTCGCAATCGCGCTCAATGTCAACTCGCCTTTATTGCCTTTGCCGTCTTTGTCCTCGCCTGGGTTCACGAGTTTTAAAGAATCTAAAGTAATAATGCGCGACAAATCGCCTACATCACGGGTAAATTGGCTGATCTGTGAATATTTGCCTGTAATGGAAATCTGATACGGCAGTTTTTGAATCGGACCATCGTTTTCAGGTTGGAGCGGTGCAACGCTGTCCAAACGCAATCCGTTGGTTGAACCTGCCTGATGCAGCTCTTGAATCAGGTTCGGAATTTCCGCGTCGGTCGGCAGTTGTTTCAACAAAACGTCAAATGCAGAACGGATCGAAGCCAACTCAGCCTTCAGATTGTTCAAGCTTGCCGCCTGAATGCTTTTACGCGTAAAGGTTTCCTTCAGCTCTTCTTCTTTGGCTTCCTGCGTATTCAAGGTTTCAATCTGATCTTTAAATACGCCGACATAGCCCAAAGCCAACATACCAACAATCAATAAACCTGCCAGCAAAAGTTTTGAAGGCATATTGAGCAGGTACAGATCTTGTACGTCCAATTGTTTCAGGTTTTTAGATGCCATTATTGAGCCTCCGGAGCAGGTTCTACCACAGGTTCGGCCACTTTTTGGGCAGTTGGCGCAGGAGCCGGCGTATTCACTTGGTTGATTGAAGATTTCAAAGTAAATTCTTGGTAGTTATCTACTTTTTTAATACTCAACAATTCAGGCTGCAAGAAAATACCTGTACTTGGCAAGGAGCGCATCATAACGGCAATTTTATTGTCGCTGATGGCATGACCGCTGATTTTATAGCTGGTCGGACTTTCGGCTTCCAACGCGGTCAAATAAGTATTATCGGGCGTAAGTGTATTCAAAGAATCAAGGATATAGGCCGCTTGATAGCGTTTTTCCTGTAACTCTTCAACTTTCAGTTTTTTGGCCAAGAAGGCTTCTTTTTCTTGCTGAAGTTTATCGATTTCGCCCAATTCTCTATCAAGTCTGTCGATTTCGGTTTGCAGGAAGTTGTTGCGGCCTTCTTGATTGCTGATGGCGCTGTCAATACCAAGATAGGTAGCGGCCGCCAAGCCCAAACCTACTGCAAAAGCGCCAAGCATCAATATTTTGAATTGCTGCTGCTTGCGCTGTTTAATCTCTTCCCGATATGGGAGAAGGTTGATTCTGGTTAATTCGATCATGTTCTCAAAGTCCCCTTAATGCCAATCCGAACGCCAAAGTCAGTGACGGCGCATCAATTTGAAACTGCGGCAATTCTACTTTTGCACTGCGTTCCACATATGAAATCGGATGCAGATATTCTGTTGGCGTATTGGTTTGCGAGAAAATGCTTTCTGCCAAACCTGCCTGTTGCGCGGTAAAGCCGGTCAGCAGGATGTGTTTGATATTGTGAAAAGAATCAGTGGCCTGTGTGGTATAGTAAAATTGCAGAACACGCTGAACTTCTTGCGCAACCTGTACATTAAAACGGTCGGCAATCTGAGACTGGTAGTCGGAAGGCTTGTTTTGAGAAGCCATCATTTGTGCGGCTTTTTCTTCCGTTACCTGATAAGTACGCTGAATCAACTGATTGAGCTGCTCTGTGCTGACCGGTGTTTCTTGTTTGTAGAGGATACAGCCGTTTTGCAGAATCAGGGCATACATTTGAGTCGCATGAATGCCGAACACGGCAACTTTTTCCTCTGCCATTTCGGGAGCATGCGTATTCATCCAATAGACAAAGGCATTGCGTTGCGCCAGCAAGTCCAAATCCAAAGCGGACAAAGGCAAGCCCGCATTTTCAAACATTTCAATACGCGGCTCGACATCGTCTTTTTTGGCGGCAACAGCTAAAACATGCTGGCTTGAACCGACTTCTTCGGCTTGAAAGTCGTAGTTCATCTCTTCAATAGGCGCAAATTGGCCGACTTCCGCCTCGACAAACTCTTCCAAGTCCAAATCGGTATCACGCGGGTTGTAAATAATCTGCTCGACTGTCGCCAAATTTTGTGGCACGGCAGCAACAATATTTTTGCAAGAACTGCGTAATTGTGTGTAAGTATGTTGGATGTAAGTAGCAAGCTGATCGTAGTCTTGAATTTTGTTGCCTTTGACAATATTTTTAGGCAATTTGGTAATAACGTATTTTTCCAGCTGAATTTGGTTTAAACTACGGCCTGTCAGTTGTACCATCTTAATGGCATGTTGGCTGATATCGACGCCGATGGCAGAGCGGTTGTTCAATCCGCTAGAAGCCTTACCTGTTTTGGTATCTTTCGTGCTTTTAAATAAGCGCATGATTTGACTTCCCTGTATCATTTAGGAGTGAGTAACTGTTTCGTTATCCGTAAAGGACTTCTTATTCTTTACACAGTATTGACTGTGGCTGATAGAAATCGTTTCCCATTTTACTTTATTTATCGCCATTAATGGCAAAATTATTACCTAGTCATGATTAAAAAGATTATAACGACCTGCATGGGTCTCTTATTAGGACTGGCTCTTTTTGGTGTAGGTCTGATTGCAATTGCAATTTTGGTAACCTATCCAAAACTGCCGTCTTTGGACACTTTACAACACTACAAACCCAAAATGCCGCTGACGATTTATTCTTCAGACGGCCAAGTCATTGGCGTTTACGGCGAACAACGGCGTGAATTTACCAAAATCGGCGACTTCCCGAAAATTTTGAAAGACGCCGTGATTGCCGCCGAAGACAAACGCTTCTACGATCACTGGGGCGTAGACGTTTGGGGCGTGGCGCGCGCCGCGATCGGCAACGTCATGGCCGGCGGCGTTCAATCCGGTGCCAGTACGATTACGCAACAGGTTGCCAAAAACTTCTACCTGAGCAGCGAGCGTTCGTTCACCCGTAAATTCAACGAAGCCCTGTTGGCCTACAAAATCGAGCAGTCTTTGAGCAAAGACAAGATTTTGGAGCTGTACTTCAACCAAATCTATTTGGGTCAACGCGCTTATGGTTTTGCATCTGCAGCCCAAATTTATTTCAACAAAAATGTTAATGAATTAACATTGGCCGAGGCCGCCATGTTGGCCGGCTTGCCTAAAGCACCTTCCGCCTACAATCCGATTGTGAACCCTGAGCGTGCCAAATTGCGTCAGACTTATATTCTGAACAATATGCTGGAAGAAGGCATGATTACCCTGCAGCAACGCGATCAGGCTTTGAAAGAAGAGTTGCATTACGAGCGTTTTGTACAAAACATCGATCAAAGCGCCCTGTACGTTGCCGAAATGGTACGTCAGGAGCTGTTTGAAAAATACGGTGAAGATGCCTACACTCAAGGCTTCAAGGTATATACCACAGTCGATACCGCACACCAACGCGTCGCTACCGAAGCCCTGCGTAAAGTCCTGCGCAATTTCGACCGTGGCAGCAGCTACCGCGGTGCAGAAAACTACATCGACCTGAGCAAAAGCGACAACGTAGAAGAAACTGTCAGCCAATACCTTTCTACGCTTTACACCGTCGATAAAATGATTCCGGCAGTTGTATTGGAAGCCTCCCGTAAAGGTGTACAGATTCAGTTGCCAAGCGGCCGTAAAGTGACGCTGAACAGCCACGCTTTAGGCTTTGCCGCCCGTGCCGTCAACAACGAAAAAATGGGGGATGACCGCATCCGTCGCGGCTCCGTCATTCGCGTTAAAGGCAGCGGCGATACCTTTACCGTTGTTCAAGAGCCTTTGTTGCAAGGCGCATTGGTGTCTTTAGATGCGAAAACCGGTGCAGTCCGCGCATTGGTCGGCGGCTACGACTACCACAGCAAAACCTTCAACCGCGCAACTCAAGCCATGCGCCAACCCGGCTCTACGTTCAAACCGTTCGTTTATTCCGCCGCTTTGGCAAAAGGCATGACTGCTTCCACCATGATTAACGATGCGCCGATTTCCCTGCCGGGCAAAGGTGCAAACGGCAAAGTGTGGAACCCGAAAAATTCAGACGGCCGCTATTCCGGTTACATCACGCTGCGCCAGGCTTTGACCGCTTCAAAAAACATGGTGTCTATCCGCATCCTGATGTCTATCGGCATTGGCTACGCGCAACAATACATCCAACGCTTCGGCTTCAAGCCGTCTGAAATCCCTGCCAGCCTGTCTATGGCTTTGGGTACAGGCGAAACCACGCCGTTGCGTATTGCAGAAGGTTACAGTGTCTTTGCCAACGGCGGTTACAAAGTATCTGCCCACGTCATCGACAAAATCTATGACAGCCAAGGCCGTCTGAGAGCGCAAATGCAACCTTTGGTAGCCGGTGAAAACGCACCTCAAGCCATTGACCCGCGCAACGCCTACATCATGTACAAAATCATGCAAGACGTTGTCCGTGTCGGTACCGCACGCGGTGCAGCCGCACTCGGCCGCGCCGACATCGCCGGTAAAACCGGTACCACCAACGACAACAAAGACGCATGGTTTGTCGGCTTCAACCCTAGCGTTGTGACTGCCGTCTATATCGGCTTTGACAAACCGCGCAGCATGGGTCGTGCAGGTTACGGTGGTACAATCGCCGTACCGGTTTGGGTAGAATACATGCGCTTCGCCCTGAAAGGCACCAGCGTCAAACCGATGAAAGCACCTGAAGGCGTGGTTACAAACGGCGGCGAAGTGTATATGCGCGAACGCATGACCACCAGCTCCGACCTGGCCTTGGACAACAGCGGCGTTGCTCCGCGTCCTGCCCATCGTGCCGTTCCGAATGAAAACCGCCGCCGTACCGAGAGCGGCAATGCGCCAGCCCGTGAAGAATTAGACGAAACCCCAGTTCTGCCAAGCAATACCGGCAACAATAACAGACAACAACTGGACTCTCTGTTCTAACAAATCAAGGCCGTCTGAAACGTTCAGACGGCCTTTTTTGAGAAAATTCAAAGCAAAACCATGATTGATTTACACTGCCATTCAACCGTTTCAGACGGCATGCTTTCCCCAACCGAAGTCGTCCGACTCGCCCTTCAAAACGGTTGCACCCTGCTCGCCCTGACCGACCACGACCATACCGGCGGACTTGCCGAAGCACGTGCCGAAGCCGATACCCTCGGCCTCCCCTTCGTCAACGGCGTGGAAATATCCGTCACTTGGCGCGGCCGCACCATCCACATTGTCGGTTTGGACTTTGACGAACACAACGAAGCCCTGCAAAACCTGCTTGCCGAAGTCCGCAAAGGCCGTCTAAAACGATTGGAAGCCATCGCGGCCAAACTGGAGAAAAAAGGCATAACAGGCTCGTATGAAGGCGCGCTGGCATTGGCCGCCAACAAAGAAATGGCCAGCCGTACCCACATTGCCGAATTCCTCATTCGCGAAGGCCATGTTAAAAACAAACAGCAGGCATTTACCAAATATCTGGGCGACGGCAAATCCTGTTCCGTCAGACATGAATGGGCCACACTGGAAGACTGCGTAGTCGCGATTACAGGCGCGGGCGGCATGGCCATTATCGCCCACCCGATGCGCTATGAATTATCCGCCACCGCCAAACGAAACCTCTTTCAAGAATTTAAAAATCTCGGCGGCGCAGGAATTGAAGTGCACAGCGGCAACTGCTGCAAAAACGACCGCCTCAACTATGCCCTGCTTGCCGACCGTTTCGACTTTCTCGCCAGCGCAGGCAGCGACTTCCACCGCCCCAACGACTTCAGCGGCGGCATACTCGGCGCCTGTCCCGACCTACCCGAACAATGCCGCCCTGTCTGGAAACACTTTAAGGCCGTCTGAATTTTTCTAAATTTCCAAAACGAAAATACAGCTCCTAGTTTTTAAGCAACCTGTTTCCATTGAATCAAAGTTCAATATTCTTAAAATCAGCGTTTCCATCATCAATCAGGCCGTCTGAAAAATACTTTCAGACGGCCTTTTCATTTTTATTTCTCTTTACCGCAAATTAAAACGACCTCACCAGTGACAAACCGACTTCGTTTTGTTTGTAGCTGTATAGCCAGTCGGTGTTACCGTTGACACGGCGGTGTTTATAGCTGAGGACGGGCTTAAGGTCGGCGAATTTCCAGCGGTCCGCGCCTATGCTGAGGCGGTAGGTTTGTTCTTTGTCGCGGCGGCGTTGTTCGAGGATGGCATTCTCTTCCCTATGGCTGCGGATACCGAAAGTCGCAGAAATCGAGGCATCGAAACCGGCTTCAAACATTTTTGCCGCACCCAGCCGTGCGGAAATTTGGCGATAGCTGTCCACAGGGTCTTTCGTTTTGCGTTGTTGCCAGTCTATGCCGCCGTAGAGCATGAGGTCGTTGCGCGGGAAATAAGACAAGGTGTTGTAAACGGAGAGGAGGCTGCCGTCGAGCAAACGGGTTTTGTCTGCATAAGAAAGGTGTTTCCACTCGGCTTCGGTGTTCCACGTCCAGCTGCCTTTGTCGAGATTCCACTCGCTGCGCACGCCGTAGGCGCGATTGAGGGTTTTGCTGCCGCTGCCATTCCATTCGACAAGTGGTGCGAAGGCGAAAGTGTGGCGCTGGTTTTCAAACTGATAGCCTGCACTGAGGTTGAGCGTGTGTTCGTTGAAATCTTTATGGTCGCGGTAGAAGCGGCCATAGCCGAGCGCGCGAGCGGCAATGCCGTGGTGTCCTTTAACCTGCCAGCGGCGGACGGCGGCGGCTTCGTATTTGATGCCGTTGGCGGAAATGGGTTTGTCGCCTGAAAATTCTTCCCAACATTCGCCGTCGATTTCGGTTTTACACCACACTTTGCCGCTGGCTTCGTTGATGTTGCTATTGTGGACGGCGCCGACGGAGAGGCTGCCTTTCCAGCTTTGACGCTGGTTCAAGGCATCTTGGAAATGGGCGATGTTTTCTTTGACGGCTTCAGGCAAGTCTTCGTTTTGAAGGTGTACAAATTCAGAAGATGCTTCGCGGTTCAGACGGCCTTCAAAAAGCAGGCGTGCGTAATCAAGCCGTCCGCGTGTAAAATCGGGATGACGTTGCAACAGGGTTTCGTATTCTTGTTTGGCGGCTTTCCACTTACCTTCGCCTCGTGCAAGAGAAGCACGGGCAAACGAAGCGATATCGGGATCGTATTCGGTTTGCTGGGTATAACGCTCCAGCAGAGGGCGAACGGTTTGCCAATCGCTGCGGTTGACAGCATTAAACAGTGCCTCGCCTTGGTCGGCTTCGGAGTCGCTCTCGGCTGTCTTCCCGGTATGCGGAGCAGAAATATCGAGATGATATTCGCGCACTTTTTGTTCCTGCTCCTGCATGGTTTGGCGGGTATCCTGCCACAGGCGTTGCGCGGTGCGGTCGTCTGAAAAATCAGAACGCGGCGCGGCAAGGACGGGAGCAGAAAGAAGCAGAATCAGGCAGGCAGACGGTTTGTACATGGGATCGGCTTTCCGGTCGCAAGTTTCAGACGACCTTGAGAAATTTGGAAGCAAGTGTTTAAAAAAGCCTGCGGATGGCAGGCTTTATTTTACTTAAAGACAGATTTTAGCGTTTTACGCCGCCGTATGCCGTATCCAGATTGCGGTCGGTCTTAAATTTGGCAACACCGGCCAACGCGCTTGCACCGTTGCCGAAGAAGTGGCCTTCGGTTTTACCGAAGTGGCCGTTGGCGCGAGCGTAGCCTTCAAATGATGCGCTGGATGGCTTGATGCGGGAATGGATGTCCATCTGTACAGTGTTATTTTTCATAGAACCGGTCAAGACGCGTTGACCGAAGTCTGCGCGCAAAGTACCAACCATCGGGTTGTTGCCGGTGTAGTTATTGATACCTTTAACTGCGTAGTTGGCTACACCGGATACAGGCATAGAGGTAGCGCGTTTGTCGCCGGAGTAGAAAACGCCGCGGTTAGAGCCTTTAGCGTATTCTTTACCGACCCACTCACCGTAGTATACTTCAGAGTCACCGCTCTTGATGGTGTTGAACGCATAGCGGCCGAGGTTTTGACGGGTATATGCGTCGTTAACCTGTACGGTTTTCACGCCATTGCGGTCTGCATTGCCAGGCATACGGTTTACGTTGGTGTAGTACACGCCTGAACGGTAGGCAGCGTGTTTCATCACTTTTTCGCCTTCGGCTTCAGATGCAGGCTTGCCCCATTTTTTGCCGTATTTGTGATTTTTGTAGCCATACTCGAATGGGTTATAGGCATTATTAGCTGCAAATGCGCCTACGCTGAACACAACAGCCAAAACAGCAGCGGTGGTTTTTTGCAGATTCAGTTTCATTGAACACTCCTTGAGGTAAAACGATGGTGGGGAAAATTATGTTTCGTTGTGAGTAGAACATATCGTTATGTGAGGAGGTCTTTTTGTTCTGCAAAGCATTTTATAGGGGAAGTGTTAGCACAGAATTAGTAAATATCCTAACAATCCCCCTACAAAGCGAAATTCTTTATTTTTAATTCGATACAGCCTGTATCACCTACCCTAAAACGGCAAAGAATATATTGAAACTGCCTGCCCGATACACCATAATGACCCTATAAATACTCGGAAAAAAGGTTAACGCCATGTGCCAACTGCTCGGCATGAATTGCAACACTCCCACAGACATCATGTTTTCTTTTGAAGGCTTCCGCCGTCGAGGCGGCATTACCGACCACCATGCCGATGGTTTCGGCATCGGTTTCTTTGAAGGCAAAGGCGTGCGCTTGTTTCACGACGACAAACCCAGTGCCAACTCGCCCGTTGCCGACTTGGTGCGCGCCTACCAAATCAAATCCGAAAACGTTATCGCCCATATCCGCAAGGCCTCACAAGGTCAGACCTCATTGGCGAACACTCATCCCTTCATGCGCGAGATGTGGGGCGAATATTGGCTGTTTGCCCACAACGGCCATTTGATTGATTTTTACCCCGAGCAGGGCGAGTACTACCATGCCGTCGGCACGACCGATTCCGAACGCGCGTTCTGCTTTATCCTCAACCGCCTGCGCAGCCGCTTTGCCACCAAGCCCGAACCTGAAGTTTTGTTTGATGCCATTGCCGGCCTAACCCATGAAATCCGCCGCTACGGCTTGTTCAACTTTGTGATGTCCAACGGTGACTGCCTGTTTGCCCACGCCAGCACCTTGCTGCACTACATCGTGCGCAAAGCCCCGTTTGGCAAAGCGCGTTTGCTGGACGATGATGTCATGGTCGATTTTTCAGAAGTGACCACCCCGAACGATAAAGTTTCCGTCATCGCCACCCTGCCCCTGACACGAGATGAAACCTGGTCGCAATTGGCAGTCAATGAATTGGTGATGTTTCAAGACGGCGACATTGTCCTCAGCGACCGCCCCAACAATCCGGTTTACATGAGTGCGGAAGAGGGTTTGGAAATCGCCCGCGCCGTCGGTGTATCGGTTTAACGGTTGATTGACTGAAAAACTCAAGGCCGTCTGAAAGGGCAACTTTGCCAAAGTTGCCCTTTCAGACGGCCTTTTTATACTTAATCCATAGTCAAAGCGTTTACTATACGAAAATAGCGCAATCCGCTACAATAATAGGTCACAAACAATGAATTCAATTGCTTAGCGACCTTGCCGAGCGTATGACAAGGAAACCCGATGAAGTGCCCGTTTTGCCAACACCCCAATACACAAGTAGCCGACTCGCGATGGCTGGAAGACACCAACAGCATCCGTCGCCGTCGCAAATGCTTGGAATGCGGACAACGCTTCAGCACCTTTGAAACCGTTGAAATGCGGATGCCGCAAGTCATCAAATCCAACGGCACACGGGTTCCCTTCAATCCGCACAAACTGCAAACCAGCCTTGAGCGCGCGCTGCACAAACGCCCTGTCACACAAGAACAAATCGATGAAACCGTTGCCCTTATCGAGCAGCGCCTCTACCGTTTGGGCAAAAAAGAAGTCGCTTCGCGCATCGTCGGCGAAATGGCGATGGAAGAGCTGGCAAAAATCGACCAAGTTGCCTATGTCCGCTTCGCGTCCGTCTATAAAAGCTTTAAAGACGTTTCCGAATTCACCCAAGTCATCGCCGAATGCAAAGCCAAATAAGGCCGTCTGAAACCATGTTTTCCGCACTTGATACCCAAATGATGCAAACCGCCCTCGAGCTGGCCAAGCTTGGGCGGTTTTCTACTTCCCCCAATCCCCGCGTCGGTTGCGTGATTGCACACGGCGCCCAAATCATCGGACAAGGTTTCCACGTCAAAGCAGGCGAGCCGCACGCTGAAGTTCACGCGTTAAGGCAGGCCGGAGCGGCGGCAAAAGGCGCAACAGCCTATGTCACGCTGGAACCTTGCAGCCATTACGGCCGTACACCACCGTGCGCCGAAGCGCTGGTTCATTCCGGCGTAACGCGCGTAGTCGCCGCCATGACCGACCCTAACCCGTTGGTCGCAGGCAAAGGCTTATCCATGCTGGAAGCCGCCGGAATCCGTACAGAAAGCGGTTTGCTGGAAGCTCAGGCGCGCGAACTCAACCGCGGTTTCCTGTCGCGTATCGAACGCGGCAGACCGTTTGTCCGCCTCAAATGCGCTGCCAGTTTGGACGGCAAAACCGCTCTTTCAGACGGCCGCAGCTTTTGGATTACCGGCGAAGCGGCACGCGAAGACGTACAAATTCTCCGTGCCGAAAGTTGCGCCGTTTTGACCGGTATCGGTACCGTACTTGCCGACAACCCGAAACTCAACGTTCGCAGCTTCCCCACCCTACGTCAACCTGCGCGTATCGTCTTGGACAGCCGACTGCAAATCCCTTTGGACTGCCACCTCGTGACCGATACCGAAAGCCCGACCGTTATCGTTACCCTTTCCTCAGACGAACAACGTTTGCAGGCTCTGAGTGCATTTGAACATATCCGCATCATCAGGCCGTCTGAACACATCAACGGTCGCATCAATCTTCTTTCACTCATGCCGCAACTGGCAGAGCTTGGCTTTGGCGAAGTTCTGGTAGAAGCCGGCTCAACACTTGCTTCAGCCTTCCTGAAGGATGACTTGGTGGATAAAATCGTCCTCTACCAAGCGCCGAAACTATTAGGCGCAGGCAAACCTCTTTTCTCCATTCCTGAAAATCCGGCCGTCCTGCTTTCAGACGGCCCTTGGCAAAGTCAATCAGTAGAAATCATCGGGCAGGACATTAAATGGGTTCTCCGGAAAAAATCCACCTAATTGCCTCAGCTTGATAATTAAACCATTTTCAATAGAATCTATCTATCATTTGCATGGCAATAAATGTGTTTTTCGCCGAAATATTATAATGACTATAACGTATTCCAATTTAAAACTTTGACTTGCACTAACTATCCTCGAGCTGATTGTCGACAAATTTTCCTTTTTTTCATCACAAAAGAATGAATTATTAAGATAAGTTAAACCATGAAAATTTGTTAAAAGTTTTTATTCTAGAAGGGTTTTAAACGGCATAAACGGTAGTTTAATTTCATGAACCATGCATTTGACAAAGAGATATTTAAAATTAAAACATTTGGTTGAGTGTAATTTCTAAAAATTCAATATTCAAAAATACCTTTTTCATACCTTACAGGCCGTCTGAACGACCGTTAAACTTTTTTGATTGAGACGAATCAGATAAGTGCTTATGATTCCGTCTAATGTAATTATAAGTATGGTTTTAAGGCTTCACACGATACGGCAGCCGGCTATGGCTATGCGGTTGCAGCAAACAACTCAGGCATCGGGAAAACACTCCCGATTTACTCATTCATTAAACGAAAGACATCATGAAAAACGTTACGATACAAAAATTTGCCGATAAGACCGCAAAAATCGGCATCGTTGGCTTAGGCTACGTCGGTTTACCACTGATGTTGCGCTATGTGGATATCGGTTACCAAGTTTTGGGTTTCGACATTGACACCAACAAAGTCGACAAGCTCAACAAAGGCGAAAGCTACATTGAGCATATCCCTTCCGACAAAATTGCCGCTGCTTCCAACAGCCTGTTTGAAGCAACGACCGACTTCTCCCGCATCGGCGAAGTAGAAGCCGTCATTTTGTGCGTACCGACTCCGCTGAACAAATACCGTGAGCCGGACATGAGCTTTGTGATTGACACTACCGATGCGGTAAAACCTTACCTGCGCGCCGGTCAAGTGCTGTCTTTAGAATCCACCACCTACCCCGGTACTACCGAAGAAGAATTGCTGCCACGTATGGAAGAAGGCGGCTTGAAAGTCGGTCAAGACGTGTTCTTAGTTTACTCTCCTGAGCGTGAAGACCCGGGTAACCCTAACTTTGAAACCCGTACCATTCCAAAAGTCATCGGCGGCCATACCCCTGCCTGTTTGGAAGTCGGCCTTGCGCTGTACCAACCTGCCATCGATAAAGTTGTTCCAGTAAGCTCCACCAAAGCGGCCGAGCTGACCAAACTCCTGGAAAACATCCACCGCGCCGTAAACATTGGCTTGGTGAACGAGATGAAAATCGTTGCCGACAAAATGGGCATCGACATTCACGAAGTCATCAATGCCGCTGCGACCAAACCGTTCGGCTTCGTTGCTTATTACCCAGGTCCAGGCTTGGGTGGTCACTGTATCCCTATCGACCCGTTCTACCTGACTTGGAAAGCACGCGAATACGGCGTAAACACCCGCTTCATCGAGCTTGCCGGCGAAGTAAACTCCCACATGCCTGACTACGTTATCGAAAAAGTCGGCCTGGCTTTGAATGACCACAACCGTTCTATCAAAGACAGCAAAATCTTGGTATTGGGTATCGCCTACAAGAAAAACGTGGACGATATGCGTGAAAGCCCGTCTGTAGAAGTGATGGACCGCCTGCACAAACTGGGCGCAGTGGTTTCCTACTCTGACCCGCACGTTCCAGAGTTTCCGCACATCCCCGGCCACCACTACTTCGACCTGAAGAGCGAAGCGCTGACTCCTGAAACTGTCGCCCAATACGATTGCGTGGTTCTGACCACCGATCACGACAAATTCGACTATGACATGATCACCGAACATGCCAAGCTGATTGTCGATACACGCGGCAAATTCCCAGTAAAAAATCCTAAAGTCATCAAAGCATAATCTTGCTTCAGACACATCCGGCTGCCTCCGGTTTCCCCGACCGGGACGGTAGCCGGTTTCCCAAGGCTATTTGTTTTTCAGACGGCCTTGGCAAACCGGCAACGGTAACAACACATACCCTACGAAAAACGCTCAGCTCGAACTTCTGGCCGTCTGAAAACAAATAATATGAACGCGAAAAAAATCCTCGGCTACGCATTGGGCCCGATAGGAAGCGCCGCTTTCGGCCTGCTTTCCCTGCCGCTCATCTCATGGTACTTCCCTGCGGAAGACATCGGCCGTATCGTACTCTTGCAGACCATTGCCGGACTGAGCATCCTGTTGCTGGGCTTGGGGCTGGACCAATCCTATATTCGCGACTATTACGCCGTTAAAGACAAGGCCGCGCTGTTCAAATCCGTTTTTTTATCGCCATTGATTCTGACTGTGGCGGTTGTGGTTTTAGTGTTACTGATAAACGCATCATGGCCGTCTGAAATCATTTTTGACATCCCCAGTGCAAATTTGGGGATTCTCTTTCTGATTTTCTTGGCCACTACGCTGATTACCCGTTTTTTAGCCTTGATTTTGCGGATGAAAGAGCAGGCATTGGCTTTTTCCGTCAGCCAGCTTGCGCCGAAATTCTTGATTTTGGTGTTGGTTTTTGCCGTGATTGCTTCCGGCTTACCTACCAATACTACTTCGCTGGTTTTTACCTACACCGCAGCCCAAGTGCTGACCGTTGTACTGTTGATATATCAGCTGCGCCAAGACCTGCAAGCCGTTTCCCATGCGAAATGGTCGCCCGAGCTGCATCGGGACGGCCTGCGCTACGGCCTGCCGCTGGCATTCGGCAACTTGGCCTATTGGGGCCTGACTTCGATTGACCGCTTTGTCCTCAAAGACATCTCGGGTTTGGACGAATTGGGCATCTATTCGATGGCAGTCAGCTTTGGTGCCGTCGCCTTGATTTTCCAAAGTGTGTTTTCCACTATTTGGGCGCCTTTGGTGTTCAAATGGGTAGAAGAAAAAACCAATCTGGATAAAATCGGCGACATCACGCTTTCCATGACCGTCCTCATCAGCGCAATGATTTGCCTCATTGGGATTTTCTCGCCGATGGTGACCTGGATACTGCCGGAAAAATACACGCAGGTTCAATTTATCCTGCTCTCGTGTATGCTCTTCCCCCTGTTTTACACGCTGACCGAAGTCAGCGGCATCGGTTTGAACGTTGTCCGCTCAACTTGGCTGATTACCGTCATCAACATCGTTGCCTTTATCGCCAATACCGCCCTGCTCTATCTGCTGGTACCGAAATTCGGTGCAAAAGGTGCGGCTATGGCCAGCGCAACGGCTTTTTGGCTGTTTTTCATCTTTAAAACCGAATTCTCTTCACGCCTGTGGCAGCCTTTGCCGCGCCTGAAGATTTATACAAACTCAACGCTCTGCCTGATGATCTGCCTTGCCTATACTTGGCTGGGTACGCGCGACAACTACATCTGGTTTGCGCTGGCATGGGCAGTCGGGCTAGGTTTCCTGTTCCTAAAATACAAACACGCACTATTTGCCGCGACCGAAAAAATCAAAGCCAAATTAAACCGTTCGGCAAAATAGCCAACCTGAGATTCAGGTCTCTACGATAACAACAGAACGACTATGAAAATAAAACGTCTAAATTTATACACTTACATCCTATACATTATGTTTACAGCTTATATGCTGGGGCCGGCGCTGTCTTTTAAAATCGGCGTACCGCGCATCGATAATCCTTTATCGTTGTTGTTCGTATTGATTGGCCTTGCCGTATTCTTTTTGGAGGGCAAGCATATTCCGCGCAAAATTTTTGTCATGCTCTGCGCCCTGGCCGCCATGTGTATTTGGCCGGCCATCCACATGGGCATTACATCGCTGATACCGACTCAATACATGGACATCTTGTTTTTTATGGCGGTGCCGGTTTTTTTCTACTTGTTTTACCAAGTGCTTATGCGCGCTGAAGATCCATTGGGCGTTATTCAGAAGTTTTTATTGGTCTTTGCCCTTTATGTTGCCATTCCACCATTTGTGGAATTGATTACCGGCATTCAGTTTGTCAGTGCCAGTGATGAACTGGCCATTAAAGAAGGCTCGCTCAAAGGGCTGTTTTTCAACCCCAACAACCTTGCTGCTACTGCCGTTTGCCTCGCACCCGCCATCCTGTTTTTCTTTCAACTGCAAGGACGCAAACACAAAGAGAAACTACTGGGCTGGGGATTATATTTACTACTAGGTATGGCCATTTTTGTTTGCGTATCAAGAACAGCTATTGCCTGCTACCTTTTGATTTCACTCATTTATATAGCTTATCGTAAAAATGGTTTTATTACCGTTATTGCCACAGGACTGCTCGCGTTAACATTATCGATGATTCCATCCCGTGTCATCGCGGAATTTTTGCTGTCACTTAACGGCAACCCTTTTCTTGAACGGTTTTCCAGCCGCGTGTACCTTTTTCTATTCGATTTAGACAGCGACAACTCTGTGTCCTACCGTCAGGAGATTTACAACTATTTTTGGAATAATCCGCCCCTGTTGCTAACCGGCTACGGACCAAAAAATTTTCGCGACTATTTTGGCGGCCACTTGAGTAACAGCCTGGGTTTTGAAAATCCGCACAGTTTCATCATCGAACTGTATTTGGGTTTCGGCATAATTTCCCTGCTCGGCTTTATTGCATTTGTAGCGTTTTATTTCCTCTACACTGCCTCAAGCCGTGCACTAACCAACAAATCACGCGTACTGGCTTGGGTTGCCTTGGGCATTTTCTTGTTGGCAGGTTTTATTCCGTCCACCATTTTGCGTATGCCCTTCATCTGGCTACCCTGCCTGCTGATTTACATTTACAGCACATTTGTCGCATCCAAATTACAAAATCAGGCCGCTTACACATATAGCTATACCCCATCTAAAACAAAGGGAATATCATGAAAATCACCCTGACTACCTCCATGTCTGGCCTCGGTGGCACTGAAAACGCCACTTTCCGCCTCGGTCGCCTGCTCAAACAACGCGGACACGATATCGTATTGGCCTCTTCAGACGGCCCTTTGATTCAGGAAGCGCAAGCATTGGGCATCCGTTGGCAGCCGATTGATTTTTACCAAGGTGGTCTTTTGGGTTACGTCAAAGGCATGTTTGCCTATATGAAACTGCTGAAAAAAGAGAAGCCCGATGTGATTCACTGCCAAATGGCGCGTATCGTTCCAGCCTGTGCCATTGCAGCCAAGCTCGCTTCGCCGAAAACCAAAGTGTTCTACCACGCGCGCGGCCTTGATCCGGAAACTTATCCAAAAATCGCCAAGCTTTTCGACAAGCTGGGCGTGTACATCATCGGCAACTGCAAACACGAACGTGAAAAACTCATCCGCTACGGTTTCCCTGCCAACCGCATCACCTACACCTACAATGCCCTGCACAAAGTAGATTTCATTCCTGAAAAAACAGTCAAAGACTATGTCCAACTGGGCACGCTTTCCCGTTTGGACACCGTCCGCGCCGTGCATCTGATGTTGGATATTTTGAAGAAAATGGTTGACCGCAGTATGCCTGTACGCCTCAACGTTGCAGGTATCGGCGAAGAAATGGACAACCTCAAAGCCCAAGCCAAACGTTTAGGCATTGAAGACAAAGTCACCTTCCTCGGCGGCGTCCGCGACTTGACCGGCTACTTCAAAGAAGTCGATATTTTGGTGAACACGCCGCATTGCGTGGGCGACCACGGCGCAGGTGTCGGCAACAATATTTTGGAAGCCGGCCTTTACGACACGCCTGTCGTGACCTACAACATGGCGGGCATTTCCGAAATGGTCATTACCGGCCAAACCGGCTACTGCATTCCTTTCGGCGATGACGAAGCATTTATCGAAGCCGTCGATACACTCATCAAGCATCCGGAGTTGCGCGGTCAAATGGGTAAAGCCCTGCACAAACACGTCGAAACCTTATGCTCCGACGACGAAATCTACCGCACCACTATGGCTGCGTACGAAATGTAAGGCTATCTGAAACATGAACATTACCATCGTCGCCCCTTATTGCTCACTGCCGTCCGAGCCGCATTTCAACCGCTTCTGGTATCTTGCCGAGCTGTTGTCGCAGTCGCATGACGTGTTGCTGATTACCAGCAACTTCAAGCACTACGACAAATCTTTCAGACGGCCCGAAGATGCCGAGGCCGCCTCACAAGGCCGTCTGAAAGTCATGCTGTTGGAAGAAAGTGGATACAGCAAAAACGTGTCTTTAGAACGCTTGGCCAGCCATCACCACTTCGTCAAACATTTTGAAAAATGGTTGGAAAACTGCCGTCCGGGCGAACAAGACGTCGTCTTTTCCGCCTATCCGCTGATTGCCACCAACCTGCTGTTGGGCAAACACAAAGCGCGTTTGGGTTACAAACTGATTGTCGATGTGCAGGACGTATGGCCGGAGTCTTTCTCCTCAGTCGTACCGTTTTTGAAAAAAGTACCGCACAACCTGCTGCCCTTTGCTTCACGCGCCAACCAGGCCTACCGTTACGCCGACGCGCTGGTTGCCGTATCGCAGACTTATCTCGACCGCGCCAAAGAAGCCAATCCGAATGTACCTGGCGAAGTCGTCTATATCGGTGCTGACTTTCCCAAACTCGATGCCGCGCCTGCCAAAGATTTTGGCGACGACAAAACCCGCTTTTTCTACTTGGGCACGCTCAGTTACAGCTATGACGTGGAAACCGTGTGCAAAGGCGTTCTCAAGCTGTTGGACGCCGGCGAAAACGTCGAGTTGCACATCATGGGCGGCGGCCCTGATTTGGACAGGCTCAAACAATACGCCTGCGACGACATCAAGTTTTACGGCTACATTCCCTATGCCGAAATGATGTCGGTTGCCAAGGGCTGCGACATTGCCATCAACGCCATCCAGTCCTATTCAATGGCATCGATTACCAACAAACTCTCCGACTATATGGCTTTGCAAAAACCGATTCTGAACAGCCAAGTCAACGACGAAGTTGCCGAAGTCCTTACCCTGCTGCCGCATGCGAACTACCATTCCGGCGATGTGGACGGTTTCGTTCAAGCCGCCAAAGATATTTTGAAGCGCAAAAGCGATCCTGTTCAGTCCGAAGAAATCGTCGGCCGCTTCAAACGCGACGTTGCCTATCAAAAAATCGTCAACCTGATTGAAAGATTAGCTCATGAATAAATTTTTCAAACGCCTGTTTGACATTGTCGCCTCCGCTTCAGGACTGATTATCCTGTCGCCTGTGTTTTTGATTCTGGTGTACCTCATCCGTAAAAACCTAGGCTCGCCCGTGTTCTTCATCCAAGAGCGGCCGGGCAAAGATGGCAAGCCTTTTAAAATGATTAAATTCCGCTCCATGCGCGATGCAATCGACAAAGACGGCAACCCACTGCCGGACAGCGAACGCCTGACCGATTTCGGCAAAAAATTACGTGCCACCAGTTTGGACGAACTTCCTGAATTATGGAATGTCTTAAAAGGTGAGATGAGTCTAGTTGGCCCTCGTCCGCTGCTGATGCACTATCTGCCGTTGTACAACGACTTTCAAAACCGCCGCCACGAAATGAAACCGGGCGTGACCGGTTGGGCTCAAGTCAATGGCCGCAACGCCATTTCATGGGATGAAAAATTCGCCCACGATGTTTGGTACATCGACAACTTTAGCTTTTGGCTGGATATAAAAATTTTGTTCCTGACAGTTAAAAAAGTCTTCGTCAAAGAAGGCATCTCAGCCGAAGGGGAAGCCACAATGCCTTATTTCACGGGTAACAAAACTGATGAAAAAAAATAATATACTGATTCTGTCGGCAGGTCGCCGTGTCGAATTGGTGCAGGACTTTCAAACCGAAGCCGCACGTTTTTCAGACGGTATCGGCGTTTTTGCCACTGACCTCAACCCCCACATGTCTTCTGCCTGCCATGTTGCCGACCGCACTTTCAGCGTGCCGCGCATCGATGCAGCCGAATACATTGACAGCATTTTCGAGCTGGCCCAACAACACGACATCGGTCTGATTGTGCCAACCATCGATACCGAGCTGCTCAAACTGGCCGAAGCACGTGACCGTTTTGAAGCTGAAGGAATACATATTGTCATTTCCGATGCAAAACTGATTACCCTGTGCCGCGACAAGCGCCTGACCTCAGGCCTGTTTGCACAATACAGCATCCGTTCGCCTGAAATTTACGAACGGGACCGCCTGGTTTTCCCATGTTTTACCAAGCCTTATGACGGCAGCCGCGCCATCGGTGCGAAAAAAATCAACACACCGGCTGATTTGACTGTCGACATTACCGAAGACCCGAAAATGATGTTCACCCAATACATCGATATCGAGAATACTTTCTCCGAATTTACCGTCGATATGTATTACGACCGTCAAGGCCGTCTGAAATGCGCCATTCCTCGCGAACGTTTGGAAGTGCGCACCGGCGAAGTCAGCAAAGGCGCAACCCGACGCAATGCCCTGTATGAAGAGCTGGTTGAAAAAATGGCCGTATTGGAAGGCGCACGCGGCTGCATTACCGCGCAATTCTTCGTCAGCAAAACCGACAGCACAACCTACGGCGTGGAAATCAACCCGCGTTTCGGCGGCGGTTTCCCCCTGACTTACGCCGCAGGCGGCAACTATCCAGGCTGGCTGATTCAAGAATACATCGGCGGCCAAGACATCCCTTTCTCCGACGACTGGGAAAACAATTTAATCATGCTTCGTTATGATGCTAAGATTTTGGTAAGAGAACATGATTAAACCGGAAGAATCCGTCATCGTCTTCGATCTTGACGATACGCTTTACTCTGAGTACGACTACAAATGCTCCGGAATACAGGCAGTTGTAGGGACAATTACGTCGCTTTACCCACAATACGATGCCGACGTACTAAATGAAATTGCAGACAATAAAAGTAAAGACTGGCTCGAAAATTTGTGTCATCATTGCAAATTAAACGAACTAGAGAAACAATCACTTTTGTGGCAATATCGACTACACCGGCCTGTTATCCGACCCTATGTCGAACCGTCTTTTTTACGGAAGCTGATGCGCCCTTTTGCCGCACGTGCCCTGATTACAGACGGCCGCAGTCTGACACAGCGTTTGAAAATACAGGCCTTGGGTTTGACCGATTTGTTTGACGACATTTTGATTTCGGAAGCCATGCAATCGGAAAAACCCGACGATAAGCGTTTTGTCTTCCTGCAAAACAAATATCCGGCTGCAAAACGTTTCATCTACATCGGCGACAACATCAAAAAAGATTTTGTCGCACCCAACAAACTGGGTTGGCTCTCCATAGGCATCATGCCTAAGCCGCACAATATTCATCAAGCCGATCCCGAGCAATACGGTCGTGAATACCAGCCCACCCTTTGGATAAACACCCTGGAAGAATTGGCTACACTGACAACTTCCGCCACCGAAAAAGCAAATGCATAAGGGACATTTCTCCATGAAAATCTTATTTATGGGTCGTAAACAGGTTTCCGCCAACCTGCTTCGTTTTTTGACCAAACAAGACCATATCGAAATCGTCGGTGTCTTGACCGACAGCCATCTGCAAGGCTCGCCGACCACGGCTGCCGCGCAGGAATTGGGCTTACCCCTGTACACCTTCGATACGGCTTTGGAAGCAATGCGAGAAGGCCGTCTGAAATACGATTTGGGCTTGTCTGTCCTTTACTGGCGCAAGCTGCGTGATGAATTCCTGAGCATTCCGATTTTAGGCACGATCAACTTCCACCCTGCGCTGTTACCCGAATACAAAGGCACAGGCGGCTACAACCTGGCCATCATGGACGAGCTGAACGAATGGGGCAATACCGCCCACTACGTCGATGCTTCCATCGATACCGGCGAAATCATCGAAGTGGATCGTTTCCCTATCGAAGCTGAAACAGAAACCGCCCAATCGCTCGAACGCAAAACCATGCAGGCATTGGAAGATTTCGCGCGACGCATCATCACCCGCGCCATCGAGTCAAAAACCAAATTGCCGACTACGCCAAACATCGGTGGCCGCTACGTCAGCCGTGATGAGATGGAAGCCATGAAGCAAATCCGCGACGGCGACGATGTGGAGAAAAAAATCCGTGCGTTCTGGTTCCCGCCTTACGACGGTGCATACGTCGAAATCAACGGTCAAAAATACACCCTGATCAACCGCCAACTGCTGGAAGAAATCGCCCCTAAAGGATCAACTAGTCTTTTCGCAGGAAAAACAAATGCTTAATACATCACTCTCCCCATGGCCAAGCTTTACTCAAGAAGAAGCCGATGCCGTTTCCAAAGTCCTGCTGTCCAACAAAGTTAACTACTGGACAGGTACGGAATGTCGCGAATTTGAAAAAGAATTTGCCGCCTTTGTCGGCACGCAATACGCCGTCGCCCTTTCCAACGGTACGTTGGCTTTGGACGTAGCCCTCAAAGCAATGGGCATAGGCCAAGGCGATGATGTGATTGTCACTTCGCGCACTTTCTTGGCTTCCGCATCCTGCATCGTGACCGCCGGCGCAAATCCGGTTTTCGCCGATGTCGATTTGAACAGCCAAAACATCAGCGCCGAAACCATCAAAGCCGCTTTGACGCCAAACACCAAAGCCATCATCGTGGTTCACCTTGCCGGTATGCCTGCCGAAATGGACGACATCATGGCTTTGGCAAAAGAACATAACTTGTGGGTTATCGAAGACTGCGCCCAAGCGCACGGTGCAAAATACAAAGGCAAATCCGTCGGTTCTATCGGCCACGTCGGTGCTTGGTCGTTCTGCCAAGACAAAATCATGACCACCGGCGGCGAAGGCGGCATGGTTACTACCAACGACAATGAGCTGTGGAGCAAAATGTGGTCGTACAAAGACCACGGCAAAAGCTACGATGCCGTGTACCACCGCGAACACGCACCCGGTTTCCGCTGGTTGCACGAAAGCTTCGGCACCAACTGGCGCATGATGGAAATGCAGGCTGTCATCGGCCGCATCCAGCTCAAACGCATGCCCGAATGGACTGCCCGCCGTCAAGCGAACGCCGCCAAACTGGCTGAAAGCTTGGGCAAATTTGCCAGCATTCGTTTGGTTGAAGTTGCCGACTACATTGAACACGCGCAATACAAGTTCTACGTTTTCGTCAAACCCGAACACCTCAAAGAAGGCTGGACACGCGACCGCATCGTAAACGAACTGAACGCGCGCAAAGTCCCATGCTATCAAGGCAGCTGCTCCGAAGTGTATTTGGAAAAAGCCTTCGACGACACGCCTTGGCGTCCGAAAGAGCGTTTGAAAAACGCTGTCGAGTTGGGCGACACCAGCCTGATGTTCTTGGTGCACCCAACCCTAACCGATGAAGAAATTGCGTTCTGCAAAGAAAACATCGAAGCCGTATTGACTGAAGCCACGGCATAATCATTTTCAGACGGCCTGCAACTTCAGGCCGTCTGAAAAAATAAAACAGCCTGCTTCAAACAATCCGTACCAAGCCACATTACAACACTCAGACACAAGAAATATAAAATGAACTTGGAAACCCTGCTGGCTCTGCCGCGCAACCTTAAAAAAACCTTCTTCGTCATCCACGATATCTTGATGATATTCGTGGCGTTTTGGTTTGCCCAAAGCCTCAAAGTGCAATATTCCGACGAATGGTTGAGTATCGCCAACTGGCTGGCTTTCGGCAGCACTGCCGTGCTGACCATCATCCTTTTCATCCGTATCGGCCTCTATCGCGCCGTCACGCGCTTCGTCAGCATCCGCGTCCTGACCGCCGCCGCATTCGGCAGCATCATTTCAGCGGTCTTGTTCTGCCTGACCACCCTGATTTTTGAACAAAAACTACACCTTGCCCTGCCCATCGTCTATTTCTTGGTCTTGGTGGTCGGTGTCACCAGCTCGCGCATGATCCTGCGTGCGATTCTGACCGACCATCACCGCAAACAGATGACGCCCGTCATCATCTACGGTGCAGGCCAATCCGGCCGCCAGTTGTTGGAAGCAATCAAACAGGTTAACGAATACTCGGCCATTGCCTTTGTCGATGACAACCCGAAAATCCAACGTACCGTCATCTATGACCTTGCCGTCCATAACCCCAATGAAATCCCGATGCTGATCAGCCACTACGGCGTCCGCAAAATCCTGCTGGCGATTCCAAGTTCTACGCCGGAAGAACGCAAAGACATCATCCGCCGCCTCGAAGCATACAAATGCGAAGTCCTGACCATTCCGGGTATGAAAGATTTGGTTGACGGCAAAATCAACGTCAGCTCATTGAAAAAAATCTCTGTGGTCGATTTGCTCGGCCGCGCCCCTGTGGCACCGCGCCCTGAATTGATGAGCGCCGACATCAGCGACAAAGTCGTGATGGTAACCGGCGCAGGCGGTTCTATCGGCTCCGAACTTTGCCGTCAGATTCTCAACTGCCGTCCGACCAAACTGCTGTTGTTTGAATTGTCCGAATTCGCCCTATACAGCATAGACAAAGAATTGCGCGAAACCCAAGCCGCGCAAGGCAGCCAAGTCGAAGTCGTACCGCTTTTGGGTTCGGTTCAAAACAAAGAACGCCTTAGCAGCATCATGAAGGCCTATCACGTCGACACCGTTTATCATGCCGCGGCCTACAAACACGTCCCTATGGTCGAGTTCAACACCATCGAAGGCATTCAAAACAACGTGTTCGGCACACTCTGCTGCGCACAGGCTGCCGTAGATGCGGGCGTTTCCACCTTTGTTTTGATTTCCACCGACAAAGCCGTCCGTCCGACCAACACCATGGGCGCCAGCAAACGCATGGCCGAACTCTGCCTGCAAGCGCTTGCCGCCGAGCCGGAGCAAAAAACACGCTTCTGCATGGTGCGTTTCGGCAATGTATTGGGTTCGTCCGGCTCCGTTGTCCCCGTATTTGAAAAACAAATTGCCGAAGGCGGCCCGATTACCCTGACCCACCAAGACATTACCCGCTACTTCATGACCATTCCCGAAGCGGCGCAACTGGTTATCCAAGCCGGCGCAATGGGTAAAGGTGGCGACGTATTCGTCCTCGACATGGGTGAATCCGTAAAAATCATCGACCTTGCCCGTCAAATGATTGTCCTCAGCGGCCTCAAAGTGAAAGACGAGCAACACCCACACGGCGACATCGAAATCAAGATTACCGGCCTGCGCCCGGGCGAGAAACTTTATGAAGAACTGCTCATCGGTGATGAGGTGCAAAAAACCACTCATCCCCGTATTATGACCGCCAGTGAAGTAATGCTTCCATGGACGCAATTATCTGACATACTGTCGGAACTCGAAACTGCTTGTCTCCAAAGCGACCAAAACAGCCTGCGCCAGCTTCTGTTACGCGCACCGACAGGCTTCGTACCTAAAGACGGTATCTGCGACTTGGTTTGGCAACAAAACAATAATGCCGTCTGAACATTTTCAGACAGCCCAGACACCATACTGCAAGGACTACTACATGAAAAAAACACTCTCCCTGCTTACTCTATTAGCACTGACTGCCTGTAACAGCACGACAGTCATTCCTGGTTCAACCATCAAAACCAGAACCAAAACCATTGTTTACACCGATACCGACACCGCAGCCGATACCAACCTCGACAGCCGCGTTGCCGTTTACCCCATTACGCCCAATCTGATTGAAAAAATGCGCAAGCCGCCTGTACTTTCCCAAAACAACAAAGGTTTGGAGCAAAGCAAAAGTGCTTACCGCTATCGCATCGGCAGCGGCGACGTCCTCAATATCATGGTTTGGGCGCACTCCGACCTCAACTCCCCTATCCAGCAAAGCAACCCGCAAACCAACCAAGTCAGCCGCGGTGCCTGGGTAGATGAGGGCGGTTATATTACTTATCCATTGGCAGGCAAAATTCAAGCCAAAGGCAAAACTTTGGACGAATTGCAAAACACCCTAACCAGCCTTCTGAAACGCTACATTAAAAATCCTCAAGTAGCGATCAACGTTACCGAATTCCGTTCGCAACGTATTTCAGTATCCGGTGCCATCAACCAAGCAGGTCAGCTGCCGATTACCAATATCCCGATGACCATTTTGGATGCCATCAACCAAGCAGGCGGCGTCACCCAAAGTGCCGACACCCAACACATCAAATGGACGCACAACGGCGTCGACCGCACCCTCTCCCTGCAAGACATGCTGCAATACGGCGATATGTCGCAAAACCATCTTCTCAGCCATGGCGACATCGTTTACGTTCCTAACAGCAGCAACAACAAAATCTACATCATGGGTGAAGTCGGCAAACAAGCCACCCTGCCGATCGGCAATCACGGCCTCAACCTGACCCAAGCGCTCGGCGAAGTCGGCGGCATGAACCAAAACTATGCTGATGCAACCGGCGTATTCGTGATCCGCCGCGCACCAGAAGATGCGGCCAAACCTATCCACATCTACCAGCTCAACCTGAAAGATGCGACTTCTTACGCGTTGGGCAGCGAATTCAAACTGCGTTCGGAAGATACCGTTTACGTTACCGCTGCCCCGGTTACCCGTTGGAACCGCGTAATGTCACAAATTACCAACTCCATCAGCAACGTCAACACCCTCGACAATACATTTAAATAAACAGTGGTTCCTGCTGTCAGACCCTTGTTTGACAGCAGGATACAAAATTACGCACAATCCAAACCAATTACATAAACGGCATACAAAAGCCGTACACACCACATAAACGGAAAAGCAGTATCTTATAGTCTGACTCACGCTTTTTTCAGACCATAAACCGAAAACAATATCATGTACCACAACATACTCATCGTCTGCCTAGGCAACATCTGCCGCTCCCCTACAGCAGAGCGGATCATGCAGAAAAAACTACCCGGCCATCAAATCAGCAGCGCCGGCA
This sequence comes from Neisseria sp. HMSC073G10, assembly GCF_001812605.1. Classification (NCBI taxonomy): domain Bacteria; kingdom Pseudomonadati; phylum Pseudomonadota; class Betaproteobacteria; order Neisseriales; family Neisseriaceae; genus Neisseria; species Neisseria sp. HMSC073G10. The sequence continues at coordinate 34,907 of NZ_KV809499.1, forward strand.
TAAAAGCACTGACAGGGAAGGATGCCGATTTCCAAGCCATTAAAACCGCACTCAAACACGGCGTTATCGTTGCAGGCCATACGGCACGCCAGCTGACCGCCCAAATGTGCGAACAGGCCGATTTGATTCTTGTGATGGAGCCCAGTCAAATCGATATGGTGGCCGACATCCATTCGCCGGCACGCAGCAAAACCATGCTGTTTGCCCAATGGTTGCCTAAAAAAACCGTACCTGACCCATACAAACAAAGCAGCGAAATGTTTGAAGCCGTTTTTGAACAGCTCAATGCTGCCGCAGACACTTGGAAAACCAAACTAAACGGAAAAACTCAACCGGTATAAAACCGGCATGAACAAGAAAGCAAGCAATGAAAAAAACGACCTACATACCTTACAGCGCAGACAACGACGAAATCGACTTCGGCCAACAGCTGCGCGTCATTTGGACAAATAAATACAAAATCCTCGCTGCCCTGCTTGCAGGCGGCATTCTTGGCGCAGCCTTTAGCTTGGCATCCACTCCGCAATACCGTGCCGACGCCATGCTGGAAATTGAAACGCGACAAAACCAAATCCTGACCGAAATCAACAGCATCTTCAACAATCAAACCACGCCGTCTGAAGCAGAAGTCGAGCTGGTTCAATCACGCTTAGTGCTGGGTAAAACCGTTGACGACCTTCAACTTGACCAAGAAGTCAAAGCCAAATACACACCCGTTATCGGCAGCCTGATGCACAACATCAGCGGCGACCCCGATCCTAAATTGACCGTCGGCAGCTTTACCGTACAAGACGAATGGTTCAACAAAACCTTCACGCTGACCGCCAAAAGCAACAAGGCCTATACCCTTACCCTGCCTGACAAACGCGTCGTCGAAGGCAAGGTCGGCGTGCCTCTGAAAATCAACAATCACACCACCCTCAAAATCGATCAAATCTTGGCCAATCCGGGTCAAGAATTTGCGTTGACCAAGTTCTCCCGCATCAGCGCCATCGAAAACATCCAAAACAAACTGGCTGTTATCAGCAAAGGTAAAACCAGCCCCATCATCAACCTTGCCTTTACCGGCACCGACCCTAAACGTACCAGCGTCATCCTCAACAGCATTGCCGACAACTACGTTGCGCAAAATCGTGAACGCGATGTCCAAGTTGCATCCAGCGGTTTGGCCTTCATCAGCGAAGAATTGCCACGCTTGAAAGAAACCTTGCAAGACGCTGAAAACAAACTCAATGCCTACCGCCAACAATCAGGCTCCCTCGACATTCCGCTCGAGTCCAAAGGCGCATTGGAAAGCCTGACCAGCATCGAAACCCAAATTACCCTGCTCAAAACCGAAGAAGCAGGCTTAGCCGAGCTGTACACGCCGGAACACCCTTCCTATAAAGCCGTATTGGACAAACTTGCCGTTCTCGAGCGCGCTAAAAACAAAATTAATCAACAAATCGCCGAGTTGCCGAATACCCAACAAGAAGTTATCCGCCTGACCCGCGACGTAGAAACCAACCAGGCTACCTACGTCCAACTGTTGAGCAAACAACAAGAACTCAACATCATGAAAGCCAGTGCGCAAGGTAATGTACGCATCGTCGATTATGCCTATGTTCCTGAAAACCCTGTTGCCCCGCGCAAAGCCGTCATCACACTCCTGAGCGCACTTGCCGCAGGTTCATTGACCGCTTTGTGGCTCATGATCGGCAACCGCATGAAAAACGGCATTACTTCATCTGCAGAAATCGAAAACCTCAATTTGGAAGTCGTCGCTCTTGTTCCGCACTCCAAAACCCAGCAAAAACGCGACTTCTTCAAAAGCAAATTCAAGAAAACCGGCGGCCGTTCCAACTATCTGCTGGCCAGTGAAGACCGCGCCGATACTGCCGTCGAAGCCATCCGCGCCCTGCGCACCAATATCTACTTCTCCATGCTGGACGCGCCTAACAACATCCTCATGATTACCGGTGCCGCGCCTGAAGCAGGTAAATCCTTTATCTCCGCCAACCTCGCCACCGTAATGGCGCAGTCAGGCAAACGCGTTCTGCTTATCGATACCGATATGCGCAAAGGCTACCTCGACCGACTCTTCGGCCTTACCCCCGAGTTCGGCTTGTCTGACATCCTCAACGGCAAAGCGGCTCCGGCCAAAGCCGTACAAGAGACCGGCATTGAAAACCTCCACCTCATCAGCAGCGGCAGCTATCCTAGCAATCCATCCGAGCTTTTGATGGACAAACGTTTCAACGAGTTGCTCGCCCACGCGCGCCAACGCTACGATTACGTCATCTTGGACACGCCGCCTGTATTGGCCGTGACCGACGCCGTCATCATCGGCCAACATGCAGGCACCGTCCTGATGATAAGCCGTTATGCACACACGCGTGCACGAGAGCTTGAGGCCAGCGTTGAACGCCTCAAACAAAACCGTATCAACATCAAAGGTGTCGTCCTCAACGGCATGAAGCGCGAAGCCAACAACAGCTACGACTACTACGCCTACGATGCCTACCATTCCGGTAACAATAAATCATAAACCGAAGCAGGCCGTCTGAACTTTCAGACGGCCTAAGGCTTTTTAAACGGCACAAAAAATTTTTCACAAACGCCGCCCTTGCACCCCAAAGCCGTTTGTTTTAAAGTAAGCCCCGTTCCCATATGGAAGAGAAACATGAAAATTACCGTCATCGGCGCAGGTTCGTGGGGTACAGCTCTCGCGTTGCACTTTGCGCACCACAACAATGAAGTTGCCCTTTGGACACGCAATCCCGACCAAATCCGCACCCTGCAAGCAGAACGCCAAAACAAACGCGGCCTGCCCGGCTTCCCTTTCCCTGAGTCCCTGACCGCTCATGCCGATTTGGGCGAAGCGCTGAAAGACAGCCAACTTGCCCTGATCGTGACCTCCGTAGCCGGACTCAGAAGCAGCGCCGAGCTGCTCAAACAGCATAACGCCGCCGATATTCCCGTTCTCGCCGCCTGCAAAGGTTTTGAACAAGATACCGGCCTTCTGACTTTCCAAGTACTGAAAGAAGTCCTGCCTAACAATAAAAAAATCGGCGTTCTCTCAGGTCCGAGCTTTGCCCAAGAACTTGCAGCCCAACTGCCTTGCGCCGTCGTGCTTGCTTCCGAAAACAAAGACTGGGTGGAGGAAACCACTGCCCAACTGAACACCAACGTGATGCGTCTGTACGGCAGCACCGACGTCATCGGCGTCGCTGTGGGCGGTGCCGTTAAAAACGTCATGGCGATTGCCACCGGCCTTTCAGACGGCCTCGAATACGGCCTCAATGCACGTGCAGCCTTAGTAACGCGCGGCCTTGCCGAAATCACTCGCCTTGCCATCGCCATGGGCGCACAACCTAAAACCATGATGGGCTTGGCAGGCATCGGCGACCTTATCCTAACCTGTACCGGCGCACTCTCGCGCAACCGCCGCGTCGGCCTCGGCCTCGCAGAAGGCAAAGAGTTGCATCAAGTGCTTGTTGAAATCGGCCACGTTTCCGAAGGCGTCAGCACCATTGAAGAAGTCTTCAACACCGCTGCCAAATACCAAATCGATATGCCCATCACTCAAACCCTGCTACAACTCATCCGCAAAGAAATGACCCCGCAGCAAGTCGTTGAACGACTGATGGAACGAAGCGCGCGCTTCGAATAAACGGTCGCGCCGTCTGCCATTCAGACGGCCTGACGCACAATATGGCGGCCATCAGGCCGTCTGAAGGGAAACACATGAACCAATCACTGAACAATCTGGAAATCAACGTTTACCAACTTGTCCAAAAATTTGAAACGCTGGTTTCAGAAAACCGCCGTCTCAACGAAGAAATCGACAGACTCAAACTCGAGCAAGAGCAACAAAAACACCAACACGACGCTGCCATTGACGAACTTAGTGAAGCCTTGCTGGTTCAAGTCGGCAAACTCAAAGAAGACCTGCAAAGCAAAATTGACAACCTGACTGCCGAAAAAGAAAACTACCGCAACGCGCTGGCCCAAAGTGCAGACCAAATCCGCAGCCTCATTGCCCGATTGCCCCAAGAAACACAACAATAAAAGGATGCCTCGTGAGTATCGAACAAGTCAATCTCGACATCATGAATGTCAACTTCACCATCAACACGCCGAGTGAAGAAAAAGCCACCCTCCTGCAAGCCGTTGAAATGCTAAACAAAAAAAGCGATGCGATTAAAGAAAGCGGCCGCATCGTCGGCACGGACAAAATCGTCGTCATGGCAGCCCTCAACGTTGTACACGACCTCTTGAAAGCCACCCTCAACGACGATTTGGCAATCGGTGAATTTGAGCGTAGAATAACCGACATGAACAACGCGTGCCAAAAAGCACTGGCGCGCTTGGAGTAAAACTGATTTTCCCCTTTTCCCTGCGGTGTTCGCGAAGGCATACATTCCTTTGAACCAATACGTTCGCTTTAGGTTGCCGGGAGCTGTAGTGGGCGCGAGCGTCCGTTTATCGGACGCACCCGAAACTACCCGAGGTGACCGCCTTGTCAGCAAGGTTCAAGCGGATTCAGCCTAAACGGCACTCGTGGGGATTCCCTAAAAAAGCCATACCGACAGGTGTGGCTTTTCCCTTTCCAAGTAAAGACTTTCGTAAAGATTTCCGGCCGTCTGAAAAAACCGCATATTCATGCATCAAACACGTTCGATTAAGATTGACAAAAACCAATCTCCTCTTTAAAATCCATAACTTTCTATATATATCTGGATTCCAACCATGAAAACCTTCTCTGCAAAACCCCACGAGGTGAAGCGCGAATGGTTCGTCATTGACGCAGAAGACAAAGTTCTGGGTCGTGTCGCAGCCGAAGTCGCACACCGTCTGCGCGGCAAACACAAACCCGAATACACCCCTCACGTTGATACCGGCGACTACATCATCGTCATCAACGCAGACAAACTGCGCGTGACCGGTGCTAAATTCGAAGACAAAAAATACTTCCGTCACTCTGGTTTCCCAGGCGGCATCTACGAGCGTACTTTCCGCGAAATGCAAGAGCAATTCCCAGGCCGCGCTTTGGAACAAGCCGTAAAAGGCATGCTGCCTAAAGGTCCTCTGGGCTACGCTATGATCAAAAAACTGAAAGTGTACGCCGGCGCCGAACATGGCCACGCTGCACAACAACCTAAAGTTTTGGAACTGAAATAATAAGGACACGACATGAACGGTAAATACTACTACGGCACAGGCCGCCGCAAAAGTTCAGTGGCTCGTGTATTCTTGACTAAAGGTACCGGCCAAATCATCGTAAACGGCCGTCCCGTTGACGAATTCTTCGCACGTGAAACCAGCCGCATGGTTGTACGTCAACCTCTGGTTCTGACTGAAAATGCCGAATCTTTCGACATCAAAGTTAACGTAACCGGTGGCGGCGAAACCGGTCAATCCGGCGCTATCCGTCACGGCATCACCCGCGCCCTGATTGACTTCGACGCAGCCCTGAAACCAGCCCTGTCTCAAGCAGGCTTCGTTACTCGCGATGCTCGTGAAGTTGAACGTAAAAAACCAGGTTTGCGCAAAGCACGTCGCGCAAAACAATTCTCCAAACGTTAATACGTTTTCAGAATCGAATCAAAAAGCCTTGCTCTGCAAGGCTTTTTTCATTTATAAAACAATAATCCAATATCCCCGCAATATATGATGAAAACCCTACTCCACTACGCCAAATCATTGCTTCAGGCTGTGATTATCTTCATCTTCTTATCCCTGATTGTCGACTGGGTGCGCAAGCCTGACCAACCCTTGCAGTCGGCAGCACAAACCATCACTTTAACCGATGGGCAAACCACTTCCCTTCAATCCTTCAGTCAAAATCGGGTTGCCGTCGTTTATTTTTGGGGTAGCTGGTGTCGTATTTGTTCATACACATCATCAACCATAGAAAAGCTGCACCAAGACAATATCCCAACACTGGGCGTAGCCTTGCGCTCCGGAAGCAACACAGACATTGCCCACCATATGCAACAAAACAACCTATCCTTTCCAAATTTCAATGATTCAGACGGCCTGATGGCTCAAAAATGGAACATAGCCGTCACTCCGACCATTATCATATTAAAAGATGGCAAAATGATTCATCACACATCCGGACTTTCCAGTTATATCGGCTTAAAAATCAGAATTTACTTGGCAAATATCTTCAGCTAAATTCATTGAAAATCCACTAAAAATAGAAAATCTAAAGAATAATTTCACCTGAATATATTCAACCAATTCCATTTCATAAATAAATAAACTATCTCTTTCCCAATAACATATGATTTTGTTGAGATTATAAAGAAAATAGACTAAGATATAACCATAAGAACAATTGGAAACATTATTATCAAAACAAACTGTTAGAGATCTTCATCTAATATTGTGGCAGTGATGCTTTTGTTCCCATGACCCGGCTGCCGACGGCAGCCTTAAAACAGCAATATTCGCCTTTATCAATCTACCTCACGCTTCAACGGTTTGATTTTTGATAACACCGGAGACTTAGTAATGCCCAACCAATCTAAACATGCATCTATCAATATCGGTCTGATTCAGGCACGGGAAGCATTGATGACCCAATTCCGCCCTATTCTGAACCAAGCCAATATTACTGACCAGCAATGGCGTATCATCCGGCTCTTAGCGGAAAACGGCACACTCGACTTTCAAGATTTGGCCAATCAGGCCTGCATCCTTCGCCCCAGCCTGACTGGCATTCTGACCCGCTTGGAAAAAGCAGGTTTGGCCGTGCGCTTGAAGCCTTCCAACGACCAACGCCGTGTTTACCTGAAACTGACGCCCGAAGGTGAGAAACTCTATGAATCCACCGGCGCATTGGTGGACGAACGCTACGATGCGATTGAAAAAGTTCTATCCAAAGAAAAAATGGCACAACTCAAAGAACTCTTGGCAGAGCTGGCAAAAATCGAACAGGCATTAAAATAAAGAAAGCCGGATGACAGACTCAACACACACACTCAAGAGATCCTTCCGAGATGCCATGGCCTCCTGTGCCGCCGGCGTGCACGTTATCACGACAGACGGCGAAGCAGGACGCTATGGCATTACCATGACTGCCGTAACTGCCGTTACCGACGAGCCGCCGACGGTCATGCTGTGCATCAACCGCCAATCCGCCATCATTCCCATCCTGCAAGGTAACCGTGATTTGTGCATCAACACACTCAACGACAGCCAGCAGGATGTTGCCGAACACTTTGCCGGACTGACCGACCTCTCACCCGAAGAACGCTTCGAATACCATATTTGGCATAGAGGGCAAACCGGGCAGCTCGAAGTCGAAGGCGCGCTGGCGCATCTGCACGGCAGCATTGTCGATCAACGCGAAATCGGCACGCATTATGTCTTTTTCGTTCAGCTCAACGAAATCCGCAATACCGACACGCAGGCACCGGCATTGCTGTATTTTCGTAGGCAATTCAAATCTTTGGCATAAATAAAGGTCTCAGGCCGTCTGAAAAATGAAACCGATGTTTCAGACGGCCTGAGACTTTTTCTGTTTCACACATTATAGGCACACCCATGAAAGCAATGATATTGGCCGCCGGTCGCGGCGAACGCATGCGCCCGCTGACCGACCACACGCCCAAACCCTTACTCGAAGTAGCAGGCACGCCGCTTATCGGCTGGCACTTGCGCCGCCTGCAACAAGCCGGTTTCACTGAAATCGTCATCAACCATGCCTGGCTTGGCCAACAAATCGAAGATACCTTGAAAGACGGTTCGGACTACGGCGTGCGCATTGCCTATTCTCCAGAACTCGCCGGAGGCCTGGAAACCGCCGGTGGCATTGCCACTGCCCTGCCTCTTTTGGGCGACGAGCCGTTTTTGGTCGTCAATGGCGATGTGTTGACTGACATTGATTTCCAAGCTGCACGACTGGCTGCCCAGCGTATGCAGGAACACAACCTTCTCGCCCATTTATGGCTGGTGGACAATCCACCACACCATCCCGAAGGCGACTTCGGCCTGCTTTCAGACGGCCTGGTATCCGCCTCATCTGCAGACGGCCAAGCCCTGACTTTCAGCGGCGTGGGCGTTTATCATCCCGCACTTTTCAAAGATACCCCGGCGCATCAGGCTGCCAAACTTGCCCCTCTGTTGCGTCAAGCCATGAGCCAAAGCCAAATCAGCGGCGAACACCACAACGGCCTTTGGTTGGACGTCGGCACAGTCGAACGCCTGCAAGAAGCCGACCGTGTCGCCCAAAGCTGGTAAAACAAAAGGGGCGTATCCGATACGTCCCTTTCAATATCAAAGGCCGTCTGAAAATATTGACCAACTCAGTTTTCAGACGGCCTTAATCTATCATCAAGCTTTAGCCAATTTCTTTTCTTTCTTCATTCCCAACAAGCCATTGACAATCATCACGCACAATCCCGACCAAATCAGGCCATAGCCGATCAATGCGCCTTTTTGCACCGGCTCACCCAGCCATACAATCGACACAATAAAAAGCAATACAGGCTCCAAATAGCTCAACATGCCGAACACCGCAACCTGCAACAACTGACTCGCCTTCAAATTCAAATGCATAGATATTGCGCTATTGAAGCCTAGCAACACAATAAAGAAAATTAAAACCGGTTTGGCCGCAATCATCGCCGGCGTATCCGTTGCAAATATAATATACGCCAACGCAAATGGCGTAATCATCATCAAATCAAAAGTCAGACCGATTAAAGAAGGCACACCCAGTTTTCGGCGTGGCAGATAATAAAACGGATAGGTGCCGAACACCCATACAGTCGTCCACGAAAACGCACCCGACCGTACCAATTCACATGCCACGCCTGCACACGCCAACGCAACGGCAACCGTCTGCAATCGGTTTAAACGCTCTTTAAACCAAATCCGTCCACCCAGCATCATCGCCAAAGGAAACAGGAAATAACCCATGGCGATGTTTACCCCTTCCCCGTTGACCGGCCCCCAGACAAACAGCCACAACTGGCTGGCAAATATCGGCGTCGGCAATACAATCAATAGCCACCGCTTCCAATCGCGGCCGATATTGCTCGCAAACCGCGCCGCCGCCCGCCAACCGTTGACCATCGTCATCAGCACGCATAAAGCCGACAACATCGCCACCATACGCCACGCGAAAATTTCTGTGCCACTCATCGGCTGCATCCATACGCCGTACAGAAACAGCATGGCAAACAACAAATTGGACGCTATCGCAGCCAGCAAACCTTTGGATAAATTCGTCATTTCAGACGGCCTTTTGCAATCAATCAAAGTTAATATTGTAGAAAAAACGGATGAAAAAATTACTCATCTTTTTGAATGAAGTTTTACCGCAAACATCCGTTTCATTAAAGGCCGTCTGAAAACCATATCTTCAGGTTTTCAGACGGCCTTTCATTGCATCGAAGCAGTCTAATACATCAGCCCTGCTTCACAATATCCGACAGCGGCCAGCGCGGCTTAACATTGAATGCACTGACAGCCTGACGCTCGGCAAGACGCATCGCGCCGGCAAAGGCAATCATTGCGCCGTTGTCGGTACAGTATGCCATCGGCGGAAAATAAACATTGATTTTTTCTTCCTGCGGTTTGGGTTTGCCTTTTTCAGACGGCACTTTGACGGTTAAGCGCGAAAATTCATCGCGCAGTTTCCAGTTTGCGCCCACACCGCCGGCAACCACTAAAGTTCTGAAGCCGGTATCCAACAATGCTTTTTTGGCTTTGGCCGCCAATACGTCAACCACCGCATCTTGGAAAGCACGGCAAATATCGTTGCGTGTTTGTTCCGGAATTTCATCGCTACCGGTTTCGGCACGGACTTTTTCGACAGCGGTCAAAACGGCGGTTTTCAAACCGGAAAAGCTCATCTGCAAATCGTGCGAATGGAGCATGGGGCGTGGGAATGTGAAGGCATCAGGCGTGCCGAGTTTGGCCAGCTCGGATAATTTGGCACCGCCGGGATAAGGCAAACCTAAAAGCTTGGCCGTTTTATCAAATGCCTCGCCTGCCGCATCATCCACACTTTCACCCAGCAAGGTGTAATTGCCGATACCGCGTACAGCCATAAATTGTGTATGCCCGCCCGACACCAGCAAAGCGACAAATGGAAATTCAGGCTTGTCGTCTGCCAACAAGGGCGAGAGCAAATGGCCTTCAAGATGGTGAACGGGGATAACGGGCTTGCCGATGGCAAATGCCAAGGCATTGGCGAAGCCTGAACCGGCCAGTAATGCGCCACCCAAGCCCGGACCTTGCGTAAAGGCAACCGCGTCGATGTCGGCATAGCCTACGCCTGCTTCCTTCAAGCAACCTTGCGTCAACGGCACGACACGGCGGATATGGTCACGGCTGGCCAATTCGGGAACAACGCCGCCGTATTCGGCGTGCATCGCCATCTGTGTGTGCAAATGATGCGCCAACAGGCCGCGCTCGGTATCGTAGAGCGCAACGCCGGTTTCGTCGCAAGATGATTCAATTCCTAATACCAACATGGTTTGAGGCCGTCTGAAAAAATGATTAAAAACGATTCAGACGGCGTTTTCTCCGAAAACGGAAAAAGGCCGTCTGAAATAAAGTGCGGGATAGGCTGCTTACAAAGTGCCGTAAGAATGCAGGCCGCTCAAGAACATATTCACGCCGATAAAGGCAAAGGCGGTAATGACCAGGCCGATAACCGCCCACCAAGCCAACACTTTGCCGCGCCAACCTGCTACCAGCCGCAAATGCAACCAGATAGCGTAATTCAGCCAAACGATGAATGCCCAAGTTTCTTTCGGGTCCCAGCTCCAATAGCGGCCCCACGCATCGGCCGCCCACAATGCGCCGAGAATGGTGGCAATCGTGAAGAACAGGAAACCGACGGCAATCGCTTTGTACATGACTTCTTCAATGACCTGCGAGTGCGGCAGCCATGATTTTTTGCCCGCATCTTCTTTTCTGAGCGCCAGCAGTTCGGCAATACCCAGCATGGCGGCGATACAAAATGCGCCGTAGCCGATAAAGTTGGCCGGAACGTGGATTTTCATCCACCAAGACTGCAAAGCCGGAATCAGCGGCTGAATGGCATGCGCCTCGCGTGAAACGCTGTACCACAAGACAAATCCGACCACAATTGCCATAAAGCTGAAGACAAAGCCACCCAGTTTTTGTACGGCAAAACGGCCTTCGTAATAGAGGTACATCAGCGCCGTAATGACCAAGAACAAGATGAATACTTCGTAAAGGTTGGAAACCGGAATATGGCCGGCATCGGGACGCAACAGATAGCTTTCATGCCAGCGCACCAGCAAACCGACAAAGCCCGCCATCGCGGAAACCCATGCAAACACAGTACCCATGCCCAAAAGCGTATTGGACGGCACATTTTTGCGCACCGCCGCTATCGCACCGACGATATAGGCAAACAAGGCAAAGAACACAAACGCGCATTGCCACATAATCGCCGACTGGCTGCTTAACAGGTATTTGAGCAGGAAGCCGTCTGCGTGTTTGATGTCGCCGCCATACAAATCAACGGCCAAATACGCCAAGCACACGCCCAAAGGGATAAACCAGCGCATCGGTTTGAAAAACCAACCCAGAAAAACGGCAATACCGACACTCGCCCACAAAATGACCATTTCGTAGATGTCCATGTGTAAACCGGCTTGGGTTTGGGCAATAAACGCACCGACTGCAATCAGCAGCGCAAATGCCCAGTCGAAAAGGTTGAGGTTTCGGATAAATGATTTGTGTGTCAGAAGCTCATGCTCGGGCAAGGCCTGATGTTTGTTATTCATGGTTCAAATCCTTGGCAAGCTGCTGCAATTGCCGTGTGTGTTGCGGAAATTCTTTCTGCAAGTCGCGTTCGTTGCGGCTGGAAGACATGGCAAAACGGATACGGCCGTCTGAAAACAGCAGCCAAGCACGTTTTTCACGGATATAGAACATAAACACCGTACCCAACACCAGCAATACCGAACCCAAATACACTAAGAATGCGCCCGGCGAACGGGTCATCTGCAGGCCGGAAGAGCGTACTTCGGCAAAACTTTCCAGTTGCAGCATCATTGGCGCAGGATATTCAGTCAAACCGGTATAAGCGTCCATTGCATGCAGCAGGAATCGGTTGCGTTTTTCATCTTGCGGCCAAGCCGGCAGATTGTATGTGCTGATCGTATCTTCCAAAGCGGCATTCATCACGCCATAGAGCATCTCATAGAAATAGCCCTGCATTTTTTCCTGCTGATCTTTCGGAATGTTGGTGGTAACAAATTCGTCCAAAGCCAAATAGCCGCCTTTGGCAAAAATCGACAAAGTGTTTTCCGCCGCCGCCATGAATTGCTCACGGATTTCGGCAGGCGCGCCTTTAACGGCGTTGGCAACGGTTTTACGGCGTGCCGCATCGTCTTTCAGATATTGGCGCAAAGCCATAAAGGTGTCGATTTGGCCGTTTTTATCCATCGGAATGCGCAACCAGCGGTATTGCTGCGCCAAGCCGCTGCGTGTGCCGGTAATGAAGAAATAGTCTTCATCTTGTTTTACCGGCAACATATAGTTTTTATATTCGACCGCCTGCCCTGCTTTGTCGCGGATACGGTAAACGATAGACGGGCCGATGTTAGTGTATTTTTTGCCTTCTTGACGGACGGAGCGAACATCGTTGATGGCGGATTTTAGGTTTTGCTCTTTTTCAGACGGCTCGCTCATGTCTTCGACGTTCATCGAAGTAAACTGGTCGAATTCCAGTTTATAAGAGGTATTGCCCAAATCCAGCGGAAACTCGCGCATGGAAGTCGCTTTGAGTTTGACCGGAGTACGGTCGGCATCAGCCAGATTCCACGCTTTAAACGTCAAGTCAGAGCCGCCGTCGGCAAAACTTGCCTGATAAACCGTAATACCGTGCAGCATCAAAGGATGGTTGACGCGGATGGTGTGTTCGCTGACTTTGCCGGTTGCCTTGTCCGTGACTTCCAAGTCGCTGGCGAAATCGCGCGGCATACCGGTATCGTAAAAGTCGATATGGAATTTCTTTAATTTGACCGAAAACGGCAGGTCTTGCACCAGCATGCCGTTATCCGCATTCAGAAACACCACGTCCGCACTCTGCCCTTCCGCAATATTGACGTTGCCCCTAAACGACAGGTTGGATTCTCCCAACACACTTTCAGGCTTAAAGTCTTTGGCGTAAACCGCAGTATTGTCCGGCACGACTTGGCCGGTGAGCATACCGATTTTCAGCAGGATATTGCTGTCTATCAAACCGCCCAAACAAATCACAATCAGTGCGGCATGGGCAAAGATATAGCCCCATTTGTTCATCGCACCTTTTTTCGCCGCCACCAAAACCGAACCGTCTTCACGCGTAACGGTTTTGCAGCCATAGCCCTGCACTTCCAAATAACGTTGCGCGACTTCGGGCGTCACCTGTCCGTCTAAAACGATGGAATGGCGCATTGCCGCCAATGATTTTTCCTTCGCGTTTTCACGAAAGGAACGAATCTCGCGCAAAAACGGCGGAACATTGCGAATTAGGCACAATCCGGTGGAAATCACCAAAAACATCATGATGACAACGAACCACGCCGAGGCGTATACGTCGTACAGGCCCAAAAAGCCGAAAATCTGCGACCAAAACGGGCCGAATTTCACCAAATAATCGACTTGTGGCTGGTTTTGCTGCAAGACCGTACCGATAATCGAAGCCACGCCCAACAGGCTGAGCAGGGCGACGGCAAAACGCATGGAGCTGAAAAAGGCAAACCACGGTCTGCGGATGAGTGGGACGGATGATGAAGATTTACTCATGTCTCAAATGTCGGCTTTGAACAACCCAATCAATCGGGCTGCGATGGACGTTATGATGCGAAAGGAAGAATACTGCATATTGTAGTAAAAATCTTTCTGTCGCTATTTGAAAAAAACAATCAGGCTTATCGGCCTATATTGGCTAAGGCCGTCTGAAGGGTTTTCAGACGGCCTGTATCAATAAGCTCGTTTCAAAACGAAATTAGTGCAAACCTTGGATGAAGTTGGCTACTGCGTTCAACTCTTCTTCGCTCAGGCGATTGGCAATATCGGCCATGATGGCGTTTTTGCGTTGGCCGGATTGGTAAGCTTTCATTTGCTCGACAACGTAAGCTTTGTGTTGGCCGCCCAGACGAGGATAGGCTTGGATTTCAGTACCGCCGCCAGGGATACCTGCTCCGCCAGGACCGTGGCAAGACATACATGCCGGCAGTTTTTTAGCGCTCAGGCCGCCGCGATAGATTTTCGCGCCCAGCTCTGGGTTTTCTTTAGGATTGGCTTCGCCCGGTTTGCCTTGTTGTTTGGCGTAGTAGGCGGCAGCGTCGCGGATGTCTTGTTCGGACAAGTTCATCACCATCGGTTTCATCACGCCGGCAGCACCGTGGGTACGGGTACCGTCTTTGATGGCCATGGTTTGACCGTAGGTGTAGGCCGCGGCCTGACCTGCCAGTTTAGGATAAGTTGCGATACCGCTGTTACCATCGGCTGCGTGACACGCCGCACAGATAGTAGTCGCTACCTGTTTGCCTTTTTCAGCATCTGCTTTAGGGGCAGCGGAAACCGCACCGGCAGCCAATACCAAGGCCAATAAAGTCAATCGTTTCATGGAGTGCTCCTGATTACAGCATTGCGTACCGCGTCAATGCCTTTTTTATACTCAAATACCGGGGAATTTTCCCGATTAAAACCGATAATTCTATAAACGTGCTATTCTATACCAAGTTTACATTAAATTACTACTCAAATTACCAAACTGCTGCAACATAAATGCCCGATACAAATTATGATGTTGCAGTTTTGTTTCCATGCAAGGAAATACTGATGAACCTTTTTCAAAACGCCAAATTCTTTACAACGGTCAACCATCTGAAAGATCTGCCCGACACGCCGGCCGAGATTGCCTTTGTCGGCCGAAGCAATGCCGGCAAATCCAGCGCCATCAATACCTTAACCAATCATGTGCGCCTTGCCTACGTTTCCAAAACACCGGGCCGCACCCAACACATCAATTTCTTTGAACTGGAAAACGGCAATTTCATGGTCGACTTGCCCGGCTACGGCTACGCGCAAGTACCGGAGGCCATCCGTGCGCACTGGGTCAAACTCTTGGGCGACTACCTGCAACAACGCCGCCAACTGATCGGCCTGATTTTGATTATGGACTCGCGCCATCCGCTCAAAGCTTTAGACATTCAAATGCTGGACTTTTTCCACATTACCGGCCGCCCTGTGCATATCCTGTTGTCAAAAGCAGACAAGCTGTCTAAAAATGATCAGATTAAAACTTTGGCGGCGGTAAAAAAATCACTCAAACCCTACACCGAGCGTCAAAAAATCAGCGTTCAACTGTTCTCCAGCCTGAAAAAGCAAGGCATGGACGAAGTCAATCAAGTGGTCGGCTCATGGTTTGACGAGCATCGCGAAGAAATCGAGAATCTTGCAGGCGAAACATCGCCTGAGTGATTGTAAAACAAGGCGGAATAAGATAAGTTGACCAACCGCAAATCTTATTCCGTCATTTGTTTTTCGATAATGCCGTTTTCTATCTGACTTCCAAAGAGTATGTATGCACATGCCCTTTTTTATTGCGCCTTTTATTTTCTTATCGCAAACTCAAAATAACAACGTATCAGTGAAAAATCTTAAAAAGCATGGTCTTATTCAACTAAACCTTTTTCAGACGGCCTTTGCACCATCTTCGCCATCAATCCAACCTGCTTCTTTCAATTTCCGCTGTTGCGCATCATATCGGGCTTTTTCCGCCCAATACATTGTCTGGATACAGGCATCGCCGCACTCGCTGCCGCAACATTCCCACGACTCAGGGCGGACAGGTTCGTCTAATAACGGCTCGCCCAAGATGGCTTCGGCTTTATTCTTCAGGGTCGTATCCATCGGCGATTTCCAAGCGCGCACCGTCAAACTCAATCACTTCGCCGCCGCGTATTTTGGCGGTTTTACGCGTTTCAGTTTCGCCGTTGCGCAACACCAGCCCTTCGGCGATAAACGCTTTTGCCTGTCCGCCGCTTTCGGCAAGACCGGCCAATTTCAACAGGTCGCATAAAGCGATGTATTCGTTGTCTTCAAGATAGACGGTTGCTTCCATCATTCAATCCTTTTCAATAATGGCGATATTTTAACATGGCCGTCTGAAAGAAAGCCCCCTTCTGTTTTATTTGCTTTATCCAACCCCATTACATTTGGTTTTCAGACGGCCTTTAGCTGCCAACCCTGCTACAATACGCCTTTTATTGTTCACGCCGATTTTGCCATGACCGAGCCGACCTACATCCCCCTGCGCCTGCATACCGAATTCTCGATTACCGACGGTATGGTGAGGATTAAAAAACTGATTGCCAAAGCGCAGGAATACGGTTTACCTGCTTTGGGCATCAGCGATTTGATGAACGAATTCGGCTTGGTGAAATTCTATAAAGCCTGCCGCGGTGCAGGGATTAAGCCCATCGGCGCGGCAGATGTGTGGATAGGCAATCCGAATGCGCCCGACAAGCCGTTTCGCGCCATGCTGATTATCCGCAACGATGCGGGCTATCTGCGCTTGAGCGAGCTTTTAACGGAGGCTTATGTCGGCAAAGACCGCAATATCCATCATGCGGAACTCAATCCCGAATGGCTGGAAAACGGCGACAACAGCGGCTTGATTTGTTTGAGCGGCGCGCATTACGGCGAAGTGGGCGTGAATCTGTTGAACGGCAATGAAGACGCGGCGCGTGCGGCGGCGTTGAAATATGCGGAGTGGTTTCCCGATGCGTTTTATTTAGAGCTGCAACGCCTGCCCGAACGCCCTGAATGGGAGGCTTGCGTTTCCGGCAGCGTGAAGCTGGCGGAGGAACTGGGTTTGCCGGTGGTGGCGACGCATCCGACACAGTTTATGAGCCGCGACGATTTCAATGCACACGAGGCACGGGTGTGTATCGCAGGCGGCTGGGTATTGACGGACAAAAAACGTCCGCGCGATTTCACGCCGAGCCAGTTTTTCATTCCGCCGGAAACCATGGCCGAACGTTTCTCCGATTTGCCTGAAGCCTTGGAAAACACGGTAGAAATTGCCAAACGCTGTAATCTGCACATCACATTGGGCAAAAACTTCCTGCCGCTCTTCCCTACCCCGGACGGCTTGTCGCTGGATGATTATCTGGTAAAGCTGTCCAACGAGGGTTTGCAGGAACGCATGGTTCAGCTTTATCCCGACGAGGCGGAGCGTGCGGCAAAAATGCCGGAATATCAAGAACGTTTGGATTTTGAGCTGAACATCATCATCCAGATGGAATTCCCCGGCTATTTCCTTATCGTACAAGACTTTATCAACTGGGCGAAAACGCACGGCTGTCCGGTCGGGCCGGGCCGTGGTTCGGGCGCAGGCTCGCTGGTGGCGTATTCATTGAAGATTACCGACCTTGATCCGCTCAAATACGCCCTGCTATTCGAACGTTTCTTAAACCCTGAACGCGTTTCCATGCCTGACTTTGACGTCGACTTCTGTCAGGCAAACCGCGGCCGCGTAATTGAATATGTGCGCGAGAAATACGGCGCGGATGCGGTAAGCCAGATTGTTACCTTCGGCACGATGTCGTCCAAAGCGGTGATTCGCGACGTCGGACGCGTGCTGGAGCTGCCGTTTATGCTGTGCGACAAACTGTCCAAGCTGATTCCGTTGGAAGCCAACAAACCTCTGAGTTTGGAAAAAGCCATGGAGGCCGAGCCGCAGATTCAGGAATTGATTGAAGCAGAAGAAGCGGACGAACTGATTACACTGGCGAAAAAGCTGGAAGACCTGACGCGCGGTTTGGGTATGCACGCGGGCGGCGTATTGATTGCGCCGGGCAAGATTTCCGATTACAGCCCCGTGTATCAGGCGGACGAATCCGCCTCGCCCGTATCCATGTACGACAAGGGCGACGTGGAAGACGTGGGTTTGGTGAAATTCGACTTTTTGGGTCTGCGCAACCTGACCATTATCGAAATGGCACAGAACAACATCAAAAGCACCACCGGCGATATCGTCGATGTCGGCAAGATTCCGCTTGACGACCAGGCCGCCTACCAAATCTTCCGCGATGCAAACACCACCGCCGTGTTCCAGTTTGAGTCGACCGGCATGAAGAAAATGCTGAAAACGGCGCACACCACCAAGTTTGAAGAACTTATCGCCTTCGTGTCGCTCTACCGTCCCGGCCCGATGGACAACATCCCCGACTTCGTCGCGCGTATGAAGGGTCAGGAATTCCAATACATCCATCCGTTGCTCGAAGGCATCCTCGCGCCGACCTACGGCATTATGGTGTATCAGGAACAAGTGATGCAGGCGGCGCAGATTATCGGCGGTTACTCGCTCGGCGGCGCGGACTTGCTGCGCCGCGCCATGGGTAAGAAAAAGCCCGAAGAAATGGTGAAACACCGCGAAATCTTCGCCGAAGGTGCGGCAAAACAAGGCATTTCGCGCGAAAAATCCGACGAAATCTTCAACTACATGGAAAAATTCGCCGGCTACGGTTTCAACAAATCCCACGCCGCCGCCTACGCCCTGATTTCCTACCAGACTGCATGGCTCAAAGCGCACTACCCCGCCGAATTTATGGCGGCAACCATGTCGTCTGAATTGGACAACACCGACCAGCTCAAGCATTTCTACGACGACTGCCGCGCCAACGGCATCGAGTTCCTACCGCCCGACATCAACGAATCCGACTACCGCTTCACGCCGTATCCGAACATGAAAATCCGCTACGCACTCGGCGCGATTAAAGGCACGGGCGAAGCCGCCGTCGAATCCATCATCGCCGCGCGGCAAAGCGGCGGAAAATTTACCGGCCTCTTGGACTTCTGCGAGCGCGTCGGCAAAGAACACATGAACCGCCGCACCCTCGAAGCCCTGATACGCGGCGGCGCGTTCGACAGCATCGAACCCAACCGCGCCATGCTCTTGGCTAACATCGACCTTGCCATGAACAACGCCGACCAAAAAGCCGCCAACGCCAATCAGGGCGGGCTCTTCGACATGATGGAAGACGCCATCGAACCGGTGCAGCTCGTCGACGCGCCCATGTGGAGCGAATCGGAAAAACTCGCCGAAGAAAAAACCGTCATCGGCTTCTACTTGTCCGGCCACCCGTTCGGTCCGTATGCCCAAGAAGTCCGTCAAATCGCCCCGACCAAATTAGGTCGTCTGAAACCGCAAGACAGCGTGCGCCTCGCCGGATTCGTGACCGCCGTGCGCACCATGATGGGCAAGCGCGGCAAAATCGCCTTCGTCAGCCTCGAAGATTTGAGCGGACAGATTGAAATCATGGTCAGCGGCCACACGCTGGAAAACTGTGCCGACTACCTCAAATCCGACCAAGTGCTGATTATCGAATCCAAAGTTAGCCGCGACGACTATGGCGGTGGTGACGGACTGCGCATCATGGCCAACCAAGTCATGACCCTGCAAATGGCGCGCGAACGCTACGCCCGCAGCCTCAGCCTCGCCCTTGCCCCCGGTCACGACATCGCACGCCTCGCCACCATCCTCACTACACACCGCCTGCCCGACACGTCGCACATCCCACTGCAACTGTCGTACAGCAACGGCAAAGCATCAGGCAAATTGAAAATTGCGCCAAAATGGATGGTAACGCCAAGCACCGCCTTGTTTGACGAACTGGAAACATTGCTCGGCAGCAGGGCTGTCCGCGTGAATTGGTAAAACTAAAGGCCGTCTGAAACTATACGTTCAGACGGCCTTTAATTTAAAAAGCGCTTTAAAAACATAAATCGGATAAAGATTTAGGCTTTCAGACGGCCTTATTGAATAAAGCAATTATCTGAAAAGTTTATTGCACAAAGCCTTTGACCAATAAGGAAAGATAGGCAACAACAAAGGGGAGCGACAATGCCAAAACAATGCCAATCACCCAGTAAATACATTGGTTCAGTACAGATTTTGCAGCGGTAAGCCGCAGCAGTCTGAAATACAGGGATAACCAAACAAAGGGGGTGAAAATACACCCCCTTTTTCTATAGAAGCCCCATATTAAAGGCCGTCTGAAAAACAGTTTTATTTAACGATTTCAACCGGGCCGTGGTCGTCGCAGTGATCTCCGTGTTGGTGATGCAGACGGCCGTTGACGATGTAGTCGACGTGATCGCCGTGCGGTACAGTTTCGTGGCCGCAACCTTCGCCGTGAACGTGACCGTGGCAGGTGTCAACCGGATGGCAGCCGTCAGGATTGGTGTCATTGACGCTCAGGGTATGTTCGTCGTAGTGGCCGTTGTGCTCATGATGCAGGTGGCCGTCGTGCAGATAATCGACGTGGCCTTCGTGTTTGATGGCAGTGTGGCCGCAGTTTGCGCCGTGAACGTGGTCATGATGTTCGTGGGTTTTGCAGGTCATTTTTTTCTCTCCTAATGTTCAGTGAATAGCAATCTTTCTCGATTGATTATTCCATCTTATCTTTTTTTGATGCAAACGTAAAAAATTTTACAATTATTAATATATTGTTACGATATATCATCTATTGATATATAAGCCTATTTTATTTTTCAGACGGCCTTTCATCTATAATTCATTTATTTTCAGCGAGAACTTCAAACCCTTCCAGCAATATAAAATATCGAATTTTTCAGCCGTAACAGGTAACATGGAAACAAAGGGATGGGTTCTTCAAACAAATAGGTACTGCAATGGGAAAACAAGCCAGACTTTATATGGTTCGCAGCACGCAAGGTGCGCTTTATGACGTATTTTTCGAGCGCGGTGTGGCGGCATTGGCCTGGCCCATGCTGGCCGAAGCGGCGGCCAAGGGTTTTGGCCGTGAGGAACTGGCCGATATTTACCGTTCGGCCGTGCCGGATGTGAAATTGAGAACGGCGCAATCGGGCGCGGCTCAAATGTGGCGGTTTGTCAACGAATTGGCTGATGGAGATGCCGTACTGACCTACTCGCCTGCTTTGCGCCGTTATCGGATCGGCAGGATTACAGGCGAAGCGGTGCATTGTCCGCAATGGGACGATGAGAAAATGTCGCTGGTGCGGCCGGTTGAGTGGCTGGGCGAAGTAGACCGCGATGATTTGAGCGTGGCAGCACAACGGGCTTTGGGCAGTGTGGCAACTTTGTTTGCGGTATCGGAAGCGTGTGCAGCAGAAATTTTTGAACGCGTGGATTTTCAGACGGCCTAAAAAGGGAAAGGAAACAGCATTATGTGGAACACCATACAGGAATGGCTGAACGCTTTGCCTGTCAGTGAAGAAATCATCAAATCGGCTTTGATGTCGGTATTGATGATTGTGGCCGTCATTGCCGGGCGCAGCATTTTGCTCTCGGCTCATTTTCGCAGCCATCCGGATTTAAGCATCGAAAACAAACGCCGTTCGCTGGTGGTCAGCCGCAACATCACCATGCTGCTGCTCTTGTTCGGGCTGGCGATGATTTGGGCGGCGCAGATTCAAACTTTGGCGTTGTCGATGTTTGCGGTAGCTGCGGCAATTGTGGTGGCGACCAAAGAATTGATTATGTGTTTGTCCGGCAGCATCCTGCGCTCGGTAACCAAACAATATTCCATCGGCGACTACATCGAAATCAACGGCCTGCGCGGACGGGTGGTCGATATCAATATGCTGAACACGCTGATGATGCAAATCGGCCCCAATCCGTTGATTGGCCAGCTTTCCGGCAAAACACTCTCGTTTCCCAACAGCCTGCTTCTGAGCCACACTGTGCGCCGCGACAATATTTTGGGCGATTATGTGATTCATACGGTGGAAATCCCCGTGCCGATTCATTTGGATTCGGACGAAATCATAGGCCGTCTGAAAGATGTTCTTGAGCCATTGTGCGAGCCTTATGTCCCTGCCATCAAGCAGCATTTGGAAAACGTGCAAACCCAAAAGTTGTTTATCACGCCCGCCGCCCAGCCTCGTGTATCCCGCGTGCCACATGATGACAAGGTGTACAACATCATCGTGCGCTTTGCCTCGCCCGTAGCCAAACGTTTGGAAATCCAACAGGCGGTTTTGGACGAATTCTTACGCACACAATGCCAATTAATCAATAAATTAAAATAGTCCAGTTTATATATACTATCAAATACCTTACAATACCGAGGTTCACAATAAACAATAAGGAAAAGTCATGTTGCCCGAATCAGCCCTTGCCGAAATGTATCCCGTCATTATGACCCCCAGCCATGACGGCAAATATTTCCACAACTACACCCTCTCACTTCTGAACATCGTCCACACCAATGCCGCACACGGCCTGCCGCTTCAAGTGATGATGCAGCGCGGCGAGAGCCTGATTACGCGCGCGCGCAACAACTGCGTGGCCACATTCTTAGAAAACAAAGAATGGACGCATTTATTTTGGATTGACTCCGACATCGGCTTCTCTCCCGATTCATTCTACCGTCTGCTTTTGGCCGACAAAGACGTTGTGGCAGGCATTTACCCGCTCAAACGCGACAACTGGCCTGAAGAAGGTGTTCCGGCCGGCACGACTCAAGCCGACTTCGAGCGCATGTACACTTCTTATACCGTCAACACCAGCGAAAGAAATGAAAACGGTGAAATCGTACTGAAAGTCGATGAAGACGGTTTTATGAAAGTCCATGACGCGCCAACCGGCTTTATGGTTATCAAGCGCAGCGTATTTGAAAAAATGATGGCAGCCTACCCCGAGTTGAACTACATCTCCGACAGTGACTACAACAGAGAAGACAAAGGCCTACACTACCGCTTCTTCGACTGCATGGTTGATCCGAAAAGCAAACGCTACCTGTCCGAAGATTACACCTTCTGCCACCTCTGGCGTCAAATCGGCGGCGAAGTGTACGTCGATGTACAATCCAACCTGACCCACCAAGGTGCAAAAGTGTATTGCGGCTCATTTGCTGAATCCCTGCAAACTAATGTTGCCAATGCCGTATTCGCCCCGAAAGGCACACCGATGCGCCTCGAGCTGGCTGCGCCATTACACGCCAATCCGCGTGGCGCAGAATAAAATTGGCTGATAGACAGACGGAACACTTTAATTCTGCCTGTCTGCCACCATATAACGCCTATCGTTTTCTTTTCAGACGGCCACAAGGCCGTCTGAATCCATCTTATTCAGGAGAAACCATATGAGCGACAACGTCCTGCTCCACTTGGGCGAAGAACCCCGTTTCGACCAAATCAAAACCGAAGACATCAAACCCGCCCTGCAAACCGCCATTGCCGAAGCGCGCGAACAAATCGCCGCCATCAAAGCGCAAACGCACACCGACTGGGCAAACACTGTCGAAAAACTGACCGATATTACCGAACGCGTCGGCCGCATTTGGAGCGTGGTTTCCCATCTCAACTCCGTGGTCGATACGCCCGAGCTGCGTGCCGTATACAACGAATTGATGCCTGAAATCACCATTTTCTTCACCGAAATCGGTCAAGACATCGAGTTGTACAACCGCTTCAAAATCATCAAAAATTCTGCCGAATTCGACACCCTCTCCCCGGCTCAGCAAACCAAGCTCAACCACGACTTGCGCGACTTCGTCCTCAGCGGTGCCGAATTACCGCCCGAACAGCAGGCAGAACTGGCTCAACTGCAAACCGAAGGCGCGCAACTGGGTGCCAAATTCGCACAAAACATCCAAGACGCGACCGATGCTTTCGGCATTTACTTTGACGATGCCGCGCCGCTTGCCGGCATCCCCGAAGACTCACTCGCCATGTTTGCCGCTGCCGCGCAAAGCGAAGGTAAAACAGGCTACAAAATCGGCCTGCAGATTCCGCACTACCTCGCCGTTATCCAATACGCTGACAACCGCGAACTGCGCGAACAAATCTACCGCGCCTACGTTACCCGTGCCAGCGAATTGTCTGACGAAGGCAAATTCGACAACACGGCCAACGTCGAACAAACCCTCGCAAACGCGCTGAAAACCGCCAAACTGCTCGGCTTCAAAAACTACGCCGAGCTGTCGCTGGCAACCAAAATGGCGGATACGCCCGAACAGGTTCTGAATTTCCTGCACGACCTAGCCCGCCGCGCCAAACCGTTTGCCGAAAAAGACTTTGCCGAAATCAAAGCCTTTGCGCGAGAAAACCTGAATATCGAAGATCCGCAATCTTGGGATTTGAGCTACGCCGCTGAAAAACTGCGTCAAGCCAAATACGCCTTCAGCGAAACCGAAGTGAAAAAATACTTCCCTATCAGCAAAGTATTGGCAGGCCTGTTTGCCCAAATCAAAAAACTCTACGGCATCGAGCTGGCTGAAAAAACCGTCCCCGTTTGGCACAAAGACGTGCGCTATTTCGAGCTGAAACAAGACGGCCAAACCATCGGCGGCGTTTACATGGACTTGTACGCACGCGAAGGCAAACGCGGCGGCGCATGGATGGACGGCTACAAAAGCCGCCGCCGTTTCGCCGACGGTACGCTGCAACTGCCGACCGCCTACCTCGTCTGCAACTTCACCCCGCCGGTCGGCGACAAAGAGGCGCGTTTGAGCCACGACGAAATCATCACCCTCTTCCACGAAACCGGCCACGGCCTGCACCACTTGTTGACCCAAGTTGACGAAGTGGGCGTATCCGGCATCAACGGCGTCGAATGGGACGCGGTCGAGCTGCCTAGCCAATTCATGGAAAACTTCGTTTGGGAATACGACGTATTGGCGCAAATGTCCTCGCACGAAGAAACCGGCGCGGTATTGCCGAAAGAACTGTTCGACAAAATGCACGCCGCCAAAAACTTCCAACGCGGTATGTTCCTCGTCCGTCAAATGGAATTTGCCCTCTTCGACATGGAAATCTACCATCAGGAAGATGAAGGCCGTCTGAAAGAATGGCCGCAAATCTTGGACAAAGTGCGTCAAGAAGTCGCTGTAACCCAACCGCCGGCATACAACCGCTTTGCCTTGAGCTTCAGCCACATCTTCGCCGGCGGCTACTCCGCAGGCTATTACAGCTACGCATGGGCGGAAGTTTTGAGTGCAGACGCTTACGCCGCTTTTGAAGAAAGCGACGACGTTGCCGAAACCGGCCGCCGCTTCTGGAAAGAAATACTGGCCGTCGGCGGTTCGCGCAGCGCAGCAGAATCCTTCAAAGCCTTCCGCGGCCGCGAACCAAGCTTGGATGCCCTGCTCCGCCACAGCGGTTTCGACAACGCAGCTTGATTTGAAAATCCGCCGTTTTAATTGCTGATTCAACGCTAAAGGCCGTCTGAAATGTTTCAGACGGCCTTTTTATAATTAATTCAATATTTTCAGCAAGACAAATATAAAAATATTCAGCCGATAAAACCACCCAGCGCAGAACGCCGCAATGATTTCCAAGCTCAATATTTTCCCAATGCGGACAAGCCGCCCATAAAAACAGGGCATGTTCCCCATGCCCTATCATTTGAATTTCAGACGGCCTGTTGTCAAAATTTATTAGGAACAATAAGTAAGCCCTATCCCTAACAAGACATCGAGAAAAACAGAAGCCCACATTTCAAACCCCTATCTCCCCCAGCTCAACGCTAAAATTAGTTTTTGCCCTTTTTATCACCGGCATCCAAGCGCATATTGATAAATTCCATCATCAAATCTTTTTTCGTCCAGAAAAAGGTTTTCATTTTTTCCAAAGAATAGATTTTCCGAATCATCGCCGGCAATCCTGCGTGAACGATGGCCGCGACTTCGCCATTGGTTGTTTCATTGTCCATGGCGGCTTTGAGGTTTAGATTGTGCGTATTCAGGTAGTCGCAAAGCGCTTTCCTGACGCTGTTGCTGATTTCGAATTGTTTCATGTTTTCCGTCCATAATGTTTTTATAATTAAATAGCATATGATTCTAACAAGTTTTTTGCATCGTGCATATATCAACTTGCATATTGTTGCGAAATTTACAATTTGGCTTTTGAGTAAAATCATGCCTGCAACACATTGTTGCGGCGCACTAAATCGGATTGTTTTGACTATTTTGTTTCGGCTTGGGCCGCATTGCGGATAAAATAATGGTTTTAGGTTTTGAGGCCGTCTGAAATGTATTTGTGGTTTAAGCTGCTGCATGTGTTTTTTGTGATTTCTTGGTTTGCCGGACTGTTTTATCTGCCGCGGATTTATGTGAATCTGGCGCAATTAGAGCCCGGCAGCGTGGAATATGTACGGCTGACGGATATGTCGCGGCGGCTGTACCGCTTTATGTCGCCTTTGGGCTGGGGAACGCTGATATTCGGCGCGTCCATCGGATTTGTAAATAATTGGTGGGGCAACGGCTGGCTGGCGGTTAAATTGTTGTGCGGCCTACTGCTCTTGGCTTACCAGCTTTATTGCGGCCTGCTGCTGCGCCGTTTTCAGAACGGCAGCAATGTGTATTCGCACCGCTGGTATCGGGTATTCAACGAACTCCCCGTATTGATGATGGTTGCCGCGCTTTATATGGTGGTTTTCAAGCCGTTTTAATCTTCAGACGGCCTGTTTGGTAAATAAGGAAAGAATTCATGACGGTCGAAATCGAACGCCGCTTTTTGCTGGCGGATGACAGTTGGCGCGAAGCGGCAAGCGAGCCGCTGGTGTTGCAACAGGGCTATTTGAGCGTGGAAAAAGAGCGCACCATCCGTGTGCGGATTATCGGTTCGCAAGCATGGTTGACCCTGAAAGGCTATATTTCCAACATGACGCGCAGCGAGTTTGAATACGAAATTCCGCTGGCTCACGCGCAGGCGATGATGGCGGACATGTGCCCGTTTAAAATGGAAAAATACCGCTATCGGGTTGAATTTGAAGGCTTTGTGTATGAAATCGACGAATATTTCGGCGACAATGCGCCCTTGATTGTGGCGGAAATCGAATTGCCGTCTGAAGATACCGAGTTCCCCAAACCGTCTTGGCTGGGCAAAGAAATCACGGCAGACGGTAAATTCACCAATGCGTATTTGAGCAAACATCCGTATTCGTCTTGGACGGAATAAGGGCGACAACCTCTCTGCACATACAAAAAAGGCATGTATCAAACATGCCTTTTTTCTTTTCAGACGGCCTGATTTACCTTACCGATATTTGTATCGAGCTGCTTTCAACATACCGTTTCAAATATCGGGCAAGCCCGTGTGCTTTATCCGTGTAACCTTACGCCGGACGACAGGTCACCATATAGTTAACCTCGGTCGAGTCGCACAAGGAATAACGGCCGCTCAACAAATTATAGGTCATGCCCTTGCTGCCGACGGTATCCAATCCGGCTTGGCGGCACATGCGTGCGAGTTCTGCCGGCGTGATGAATTTTTTCCAGTCGTGCGTGCCTTTGGGGACGAATTTCAACAGATATTCCGCACCGACAATCAGATGCAGATAAGATTTGGGATTGCGGTTGATGGTGGAGAAAAACACCATGCCGTCGGGTTTGACCAGTTTCGCACAGGCTTGAACGATGGCGGCTGGATCGGGAACGTGTTCCATCATTTCCATACACGTTACCACGTCAAAGCTATGCGGCTGCTCGGCGGCGAGGTCTTCAACGCGGATGCAGCGGTAATCGATATTGGCAACGTGTTGGCTGGCCGCATGGGCAGCGGCGGTTTGCAGGGATTTTTCCGCCATATCGATGCCGGTCACGTGTTCTGCGCCGCGTTTGGCCATGCTTTCCGACAAAATCCCGCCGCCGCAGCCTACATCCAGCACGCGTTTGCCTGCCAATCCGGCATAGCCGTCGATATAGTCGAGGCGTAAGGGGTTGATGTCATGCAGGGGCTTGAATTCGCCGTTTTTATCCCACCATTTATCGGCGATTTGGCTGAACTTGGCGATTTCGCCGGCATCTACGTTGTCGTGTTGATTGCTCATGGTTTGCTCCTGCATAAAATAATTCGCCTGATTTTAGCCGATTGTGCTTCAAAATAAAATGTTTCAGACGGCCTTTGCCTGTTTATCGGCCCTATTTCAACTTTCACCCGTCTGCCCATAAAAAACGCACCTTGTGACAAGGTGCGTTTCAATCTGCATGATTTAGAATTTAGCGCCGGATTCGTTGGCCATGTAGTCAACTGCGGCTTTCACTTCGTCGTCGCTTAAGCTGCCGTTGCCGCCTTTGGCAGGCATGGAATTGAAGCCTTCGAGGGCGTGTTTGTGCAAGGTGTCTTTGCCTTGTTTAATGCGAGGCGCCCAGTCTTCTTTTTTGCCTACGGCCGGAGCGCCGGGAATCAAGCCGCTGTGACATGCTTTACAGTTCGCTTCAAAAACAGCTTTGCCGTCCACTTTGGCGGATTCAGCAGGCTTGGCAGCTTCTTCAGGTTTAGCGGCTTCCTCTGCTTTGCTGGCAGCGACTTCGGCTTTATCGGCAGCCTCTTGAGCGGCAGACGCAGCAGTATCAGCAGCAGAAGCAACTTCGTTTTTCACTTCAGATGCAACGGCTTGAGCAGTCTCTTGTGTCTCCTGTTTAGCCTCTTGGGAACAAGCTGTCAAACCAGCCATCATCATTACGGCAATCAGTAATTTGTTCATGTTCTGTCTTTCCTTAATTTTATTTAAATCACTGTTTTATATAAACAGCTCAAAAATTCTAACACAGAAACTAATACTTTCGACCTACACTATAATAAATATTGGTATAAATCAGATTTTGTCTCAAAAACTGAAAAACATATTGACACCACCTCTCTACTCGGATAAAAATTCACCCTATTTGTCATGAATCGCGATAACTTTCATTTTATTGTTCAAACAGTTATCTACCAATTTTTAAAGTTTCTTTTTAAATTCAACTTTTTACAAACTTTCCAGATAATACAATAAGCATTAAAACACCTCTTATCCCAAAAAGGCCGTCTGAACCCCGATCAGGTTTCAGACGGCCTTTTTGAATCATGTTAATAAACATTTGCCGCTTGGCCATGCAAAAGACACCAGCAGGCTTACCTATTTATGTGGTTATTCATATCCCGACTACAATTTAATCTATTGCCGCCATTAACCTTTTGCCAATGTTTCAGCTTCCGCCCACAATCCCCGCTTCTGCTCTGCCGTCAATTTCTTAATGCCGAGTTCCCGTTTCAGCGCTTCACTTTTGTTCAGGCCGTCTGAAACAATGCGCATCTCGACAGGCTTGTTCAACCGCGTGTATTTCGCGCCGTTTCCTGACAAATGCGCCGCAAACCGCTCTTGCGGACGGTTGCTGATGCCGCAATAAAACGCGCCGTTTTCGCACAAAATCAGGTAAACGCTCCAATTTTCCGCGTTCATAAATTCCCTTCCTTGGCAAAACTCTCGGTAAAAATGCGCACGGCAGCCTCGGTTTTGGCAGACTGCACACGATAAGGCGTGACCAAATAAAGGCTGACCGGTGGTAATGTCCATTCGGGCAAAATCGCTTTCAGACGGCCTTGTGCAATTTTCTCCCTCACTTCGCCGCCCACTTGTAAAGACAAACCGAAACCGCTTTCGGTCAGATGGCACACGGCGGCAAGATGCGTACAGGCAATGCTGTCGGCGACGTCGAGGAAATAGCTTTCTTCACCGTTTTGCAAGGTAGTGCGGACAGGTAAAAAATGCAGCCAGCGGTGGGCGTGAAGCTGAGAGGGATGGGTAATGGGCGGATGCCGGTCGAGATAATCGGGTGCGGCGCAAATGATGTACGGCCAAGTCACGAGATGGCGCGCAACCAAGTTGGGATCATCCAAAGCCCGGTCGCCGCCGCGTATGGCGATGTCGGTCTGATTGTGTTGCAGGTCGTCCAAAGTATCGCTGAAATTAAGGACAGGACGAATTTTGGGAAACTCAGTTTGCAATCGCGAAAAGGCCGTCTGAAAAGCGCGGGAGCCGATGACGCAGGAAGTCAGGGAAATCCGCAATTCGCCGACGGGTTCGGTTTTCAGATTGTCGATAACGGTACGCGTATCGGCAAGGGTGGCAGCGAGACGGCGGCAGTATTCGCCCAAGGCGCGGCCGGCATCGGTCGGCGCAAGACTGCGCGTGCTGCGGTTTAACAGCTTAATGCCGTGCAGGGTTTCGAGGCGGTTGATGTGCTGACTGACAGCAGACGGGGTCATGCCCAGCGCGGCAGCGGCGGCGTTCATGCTGCCGTATTCGAGGACGGTAGCGAAAACAAGCAGGGGTTTAATGTCTTGCATTTAGAATAATTATGTAGTTCAACTTCACAATAATAACAGTAAATCAGGGATTATCAAGCGTTTCAGACGGCCTTTGCATGCGCTCATCTCATCAATCGAATCTCAACAAGAAGTCACACATGAAAATCGCAGTGATTGGTGCAACAGCTTATGTCGGCAACGCAAGCAAAGTTTTCCAAGTGCAAAATATTGTCGTCGTCTCCACATACGAATAAAATCTGTCGGCAATTTATATCAAAATTACAAAAATATTTTGAACAAAGTGAAGGAATTGTACCAGAGTAGTAAGGAGCCCATCCTGAAAAGATGTAGATCATAAATTGCATATTGTGAGCAACAATCCGCTCCGCTACCGATCTTTTCTCACGCAAGCGCTGATGGTTAAGATGATCTGAAAGCATCTCTCTAATTTTTCAGACGACCTCAATTTTCCCTGTACTCTATTTCAAGGAGTTTTCATGACACCTCAAACTGTCTTAGATTTCTGGTTTACCGAAGAAAACCACCCTTTCCAATTTGCCCGCAACAATGGATTCGATGCCAAAATTCGCGCTCAATTTTTCGATATCTGGCAGCAGGCAGCTCGCGGCGAACTTTCACACTGGCGCGATACCCTGCAAGGCAGGCTCGCCGAAATCATTATTCTTGACCAATTCTCGCGCAATCTGTTCCGCGACAGCCCTCAAGCGTTTGCCCAAGATACTGCTGCACTCATTCTTGCCCAAGAAGCCGTTCGCCGACCCGGCTTCGCCGATCTCCTCCCGCATGAACGCCATTTCATGCTGATGCCGTTGATGCACAGCGAAAGCCAAGTTATCCATGAACAAGCCGTACCGCTGTTTGAACGCTATACCAATGAAAACGCATTGGACTTTGAAATCAAACACAAAGTCATCATCGACCACTTCGGACGCTATCCGCACCGTAACGCCGTATTGGGGCGTAAAACCACGGAAGAAGAAGCAGAATTTCTGAAGCAGGAAGGTTCATCATTTTAATTCCATCAAAGTCAAAGGCCGTCTAAAACCGAAATCAAGGTTTTCAGACGGCCTGCATCATCGTGAAATCACTATATAATACCGTCTATTAAATTCCAGATACGAGCCAACCATGTCCGCAACCCAACCCACCATCGCCGCCATCGCCACCGCACCCGGACGCGGCGGCGTCGGTGTGATCCGTCTTTCCGGCAAAAACCTGCTGCCTTTGGCGCAAACCCTCAGCGGCGGCAAAACGCCCAAGCCGCGCACCGCGCTTTACACCGACTTTCTCGGCGGCGACGGACAGCCGATAGACAACGGCATCCTGCTCTACTTCGCCGCGCCAGCCAGCTTTACCGGTGAAGATGTGATTGAGTTGCAGGGACACGGTGGCCCCGTCGTGATGGACATGTTGCTCTCGCGCTGCCTCGAACTGGGTGCGCGCATGGCGGAGCCGGGCGAATTTACCAAACGCGCCTTCCTTAACAACAAACTCGACCTTGCCCAAGCCGAAAGCGTCGCCGACCTCATCGACGCCTCCAGCAAGTCCGCCGCCCGCATGGCGTTGCGTTCGCTCAAAGGCGCATTTTCCCAACACATACACGAGCTGGTGGACGACCTTATTACTTTGCGGATGCTGGTTGAAGCTACGCTGGACTTCCCCGAAGAAGACATTGATTTTCTCGAAGCCGCCGACGCACGCGGCAAGCTCCAAGCCCTGCAAGGCCGTCTGAAAACCGTGCTTGCCAGCGCGGAACAAGGCGCGATTTTGCGCGAAGGCATGAACGTCGTCCTCGTCGGCGCGCCCAACGTCGGCAAATCCAGCCTGCTCAATGCCTTGGCTGGCGACGACATCGCCATTGTAACCGACATCGCCGGCACCACCCGCGACACCGTGCGCGAACAAATCACCCTCGACGGCGTGCCCGTCCACATCATTGACACCGCCGGTCTGCGCGAAACCGACGACGTGGTCGAACAAATCGGCATCGAGCGCAGCCGCAAAGCCGTCTCCGAAGCCGATGTCGCCCTGATTCTGATTGACCCGCGCGAAGGCGTGAACGCGAAAACCCAAGCTATTTTGAACAGCCTGCCCGAAGGTTTGAAAAAAATCGAAATCCACAACAAAGCCGACCTGACCGGCGAACCTGTTGCCGTCCGTTCAGACGGCCTCGCGCAAACCGGCGCGGACACCGTCATCAGCCTGTCCGCTAAAACCGGCGCGGGTCTCGACTTACTCAAACACGCGCTGTTGCAGGAAGTCGGTTGGCAGGGCGAAAGCGAAAGCCTGTTCCTCGCCCGCAGCCGCCACCTCAACGCCTTGCACGAAGCCGAAGCCGAGCTGGAAAACGCCGCCCTCTGCGACAACAACCAAATCGAGCTTTTCGCCGAACACCTGCGCCTCGCCCAAAACGCGTGCAGCGAAATCACCGGCGAATTTACCGCCGACGATTTGCTGGGCGTGATTTTCTCGCGCTTCTGTATCGGCAAATAAAACGGTTTGCCATCAAATACAAAGGCCGTCTGAATGTTCAGACGGCCTTTTTTATCACCAAAACAAGCTTAATTTCACTTGCGTTTATTTATTGGCAGCTTCTGCCATATTTTTTGCGATTTTGGTCGCACCAACTGTCAAACCGGACATGCCGATCAAAGAAGCTGCGGCCAATTTGATTAATGTTTTCATTTTAACTCTTTTCTGTGTATTTAAGGGTGTGTTGTGTATTTTTTATTTATCGGCATCAGCCATATTGTGGGCGATATTGGTTGCACCGACGGTCAGGCCGGACATACCGATTAAAGAGGCTGCTGCCAGTTTGATTAAAGTTTTCATTGTTTATCTCACTTTCTTGTCTGTCGGCCGAGAAACGGCCTAAGTTGCGTTTTCTGAGGTATTGTAATTAATTCGTTTATGATTGAATTATTTGTGTACTACCGTTTCAATATTACGGGAGATGCCGATGGCAGAAGCCGATATTCCGGACATACCGATTAAAGAAGCGGCAGCAAGCGTTATTAAATATCCCATTTTAAGTAGTCCTTTTTCATAGATACAAAATGTTATTTAACAACATACACATTTTTTCGCCGGCATCCGCGCTGCCGACAGGACGAATCATACCGTGTTAATCGTTAATTAATACAACTTTTCCGTAAAGATAAAATACTAAAAATATACATAATGATGATTTTAGTTAATTTATATTTTGTTTTGAAAATGACACCGATGTCTTTCTCAATGACACCGATGTCTTAATTACATACGCACTACAAACGTATCTTTCTGCGCCCATAAAATCCCTCCTTTTTTGTTGCAAAATTGCACTCTAAATTAAATATGTTTTTAAATTCAAAATGTTACAAAATTATATTTTTTGCAAACCAAATATTCATTTAGTCAAAACCAATACCTTTGATAGCTTCTTTTAAAGAAAACACACGTTTCTAGCGCATATCCGACCATAAAATGCGCTGCAAATATATGATATAGTGAAACATTCTGCATATTGACTATTTCCAGCATGAACACCACCCTAATCCTGACCGGCGCGGCCGCATTTTTTATCGGCGCGCTGTTTGCTTGGCTGATAACACGCTACCAAGCCCAAAGCCGACACTTTATTGTTTTGCAAGAATTGGCCGAAAGTCGCCGCCTACATGAGTTTGCCGAACAGGTGCAGGCTCAAACTGCGGCGGACTTGGCGCAAAGCCGCCATACCGTGCAGGAATTGCAAGACGAATTGCAGGAGACGGGCAACCGCTTTGCCGCAGCCGAAAAACAGATTGCCTATCTGCAAGATTGCGAGGCCGAAGCCGAAGCTTTAAAACACGAATGTGCAAAATGGCAGCAAAGCGCGCAAAACCTGCAAATCAACAATGAGCGATTAAACACGCAACTGGTTCAAGAACAGGCATTGAGTGCGGATAAAAATACGCTTTTGCAACAACAAGAAACGGAAAAAGGCCGTCTGAAACAAGACTACGACACGCTTTTGGAGCAAAACCATGCGCTGCAAGTCCAAAACGAACGCCTCTCCACACAACTGACCCAAGAAAAAGCCAATATCGACGATAAAAACAGCCTTTTACAGCAACAGGAAGCCGAAAAAGGCCGTCTGAAACAAGAATACGCCGCCCTTTTGGAGCAAAACCACGCGCTTCAAGTCCAAAACGAGCGCCTCAACACCCAATCGGAAAAAGACCGTCAGGCTGCCGAAGAAAAATTAGCTCTATTGGCAGATGCGCGTAAAAACCTAAGCGACCAGTTCCAAAACCTCGCCAACACTATTTTAGAAGAGAAAAGCCGCCGCTTTACCGAGCAAAACCACGATCACCTCCAGCAACTGCTCAATCCGCTCAACGAACGCATACACGGCTTCAGCGAGCTGGTTCAGCAGACTTATGAAAAAGAAGCAAAAGAGCGCTTGACCATCGAAAACGAGCTCAAACGCCTGCAAACACTCAACACCCAGCTCCACCACGATGCCAAAGCGCTGACCACTGCGCTGACCGGCACGCAAAATAAAACCCAAGGCAACTGGGGCGAGATGATTTTGGAAAGCGTATTGGAAAATTCCGGCCTACAGAAAGGCCGCGAATACATCGTTCAAGCCTCCAGCGTCCGCCACGAAGCAGATGGCACCCAACGTCGCCTCCAGCCCGACGTCCTCATCAATCTGCCCGACAACAAACAAATCGTCATCGACTCCAAAGTATCGCTGACCGCCTACGTCCGCTATACGCAAAGCACCGGCGCAGAAGCAGAACGCGAGCTTGCCAACCACGTCGCCAGTATCCGCGCCCATATCAAAAGCTTGGCAGCAAAAGATTACACCGACCTTGAGGGCGTCAAAACGCTGGACTTCGTCTTTATGTTCGTCCCTGTCGAACCGGCCTACCTCCTCGCCCTGCAACACGATCCAAACCTCTTCCAAGAGTGTTTCGACAAACGCATCATGCTGACCGGCCCCAGCACCCTGCTCGCCACCCTGCGCACCGTTGCCAACATCTGGCGCAACGAGCAGCAAAACCAAAACGCACTGGCCATTGCCGAGGCAGGCAGCAAACTTTATGACAAATTTGTCGGCTTTGTCGAAAGCATGGACGGCATCAATAAAGCGCTCGGTCAGGCTCAATCCCAGTTTCAGACGGCCTATGGCCGCTTGGTTTCCGGCAGGGGCAACCTCATCAGCAGCACCGAAAAACTACGCAAATTGGGCATCAAAGCCGGTAAACAGCTACAACGCGATTTATTAGAAAAAGCCATGTCGGAAAACGAAGACCACGCCTCCTTACCGACCGCACAAGACCAAGAAAATGACTGATAAAATTTAGGGAATTTAACCAATGAGCAACATCACCATCGTTCTTGCCGCCGATACCGGCTATGCCGAGCAGGTTCATACCCTGATGAAATCCATCTGTACCCACAACACAAATGTCAATTTCTACCTCATGCACAATACCTTCAGACGGGAATGGATCGACTATACCAACCAAAAGCTCGCAGCCAGCGGCGGCCGTCTGAATGATGTCAAAATCGAGATGGACTTCAGCCAATATCACCGCCTACCCCATATTTCGGATGCCGCATTTTTCCGCCTGATGATGCAGCACCTGCCTGTCGACCGCGCCCTGTATCTCGACAGCGATATGGTGATTACCCAATCCCTACACGATTTGTTCAGCCTCGATATGCGCGGTTATCCCGTTGCGGCGGTACAAGACTCCTTTCTTGCCCGTACCGAATGGAATCACCCAACCGGCCTGCACACTACGCCCTATTTCAATTCCGGTATGTTGTTGGTCAACCTGGCGCAATGGCGGGAACACAATATCGCGGCGCAACTGCTGCAAACTGCTGCCACCATTGATAAATCCGTTCCCTACGGCGACCAATGCTTTCTAAACACCGTATTTCAAAAAAATTGGCTGCAATTGGAAGAATCTTGGAATTTTCAAACAGGCGCAGTCCAATATTTCCAAAAACGAAATCTCAGCGAAGTATTCCCCAAACCCGACACTGTTCCGCCCGTTATCCACTACACCACACGCGCCAAACCGTGGTTGTGCGATTACGGCGAGATTCCTTTTATCGAAGTCTATTGGCAATACTATTGTGCCGACTGGCCGGAAGCGTAGTCTCAGATAGGGAATACCCTTCCCTTGCCTCAATTGGCCTTAAAACAACCCATCATCAAAAACAAAAGGCCGTCTGAAATCGTTTCAGACGGCCTTTAAGCCATAAAAAACAGGCAGAGACCTTTGCAAAATTCCCCAAAATCCCCTAA
>NZ_KV809500.1:0-326 GCF_001812605.1 Neisseria sp. HMSC073G10
ACCGCCACGGCTTTATCTTCCAAGGCTTTCACGGTTGCATTCCTTATCCATCAGTTCTTTTACAAACAATCTGCCGCATTCATACGCTTCGTTTTCGGTTTTTTGTTTCAAAGTCGGATTGCGGATAGGGAAACAAACTGTTTTGATGCATTGGGATTCGTTGTCTTTATCCCTGAACACTTTCAAGATGTATGCTTTCGGGAAAGATAAGGGTTCGGAATTGACGGTATAGAAAATAAACATGATTAAGCCCCTTCACTGGCTAGAGTTAAGGGGCTTTACAAGAATTAAGAATATGCGCCCCTGATGGAACGCAATATATAAGG
>NZ_KV809501.1:0-6212 GCF_001812605.1 Neisseria sp. HMSC073G10
ATACGGCAGTTAACCGTCAGGCTTATTTTTTCACGGCAGGCTGTGCGGCCTTAGGCGTTGCAGGAGAAACCGTCGCCTCCGCCTTCAATTTGTTCAGTACCGCATCACCGATGCCCTTCACGTTTTTCAGCTCCTCCACCGATTTGAACGCACCGTTCTTCTGACGGTATTCCACAATCGCTTTCGCCTTAGCCGGACCGATACCCGGCAAAGCCTCCAGTTCGGCAGAAGATGCGGTATTGATGTTCACGGCGGCCAAAGAGAATGCTGCACAGACGGCGGCAAATGCACCAAATAAAAATTTCTTCATCAGATTTTTTCCCATAACATATTTGATTGAATCAGTCAGGAAGTCTACCGAATGGTTTTATTCCACTCTGTAAACACTGTCACATACGCAGATAGGGCAACAGCCCATACCCGCATAAATGCTTACGCCATATTAACGCAAATATCATTTTATTTCAAATATTCTAAACAGTTAACCGTAACTTTCGGTACTTTTGTTCAAGAATAACAACAGAGTTGTCATCCTTTAATTTAAACAACAAGCATGCACGAACACTCAATAGGCATCGGAATGGGTATCGGTTCATCAATATCCTTGCACCCATTACCCTACCTCCTATCGTCAAACCGACAGAACTGACAGGCATGTAAAAAGCCCCCGACATCAGTCGGGGGCTTCGGAATGGGTGTTTGGCGGTGACCTACTTTCACATGGAAGAACCACACTATCATCGGCGCTGAGTCGTTTCACGGTCCTGTTCGGGATGGGAAGGCGTGGGACCAACTCGCTATGGCCGCCAAACTTAAACTGTTACAAATCGGTAAAGCCTTAATCAATTATTTGGTGATGACTGAATCAGTCAGTAAGCTTTTATCTTTGAAGTTCTTCAAATGATAGAGTCAAGCCTCACGAGCAATTAGTATGGGTTAGCTTCACGCGTTACCGCGCTTCCACACCCCACCTATCAACGTCCTGGTCTCGAACGACTCTTTAGTGTGGTTAAACCACAAGGGAAGTCTCATCTTCAGGCGAGTTTCGCGCTTAGATGCTTTCAGCGCTTATCTCTTCCGAACTTAGCTACCCGGCTATGCAACTGGCGTTACAACCGGTACACCAGAGGTTCGTCCACTCCGGTCCTCTCGTACTAGGAGCAGCCCCCGTCAAACTTCCAACGCCCACTGCAGATAGGGACCAAACTGTCTCACGACGTTTTAAACCCAGCTCACGTACCACTTTAAATGGCGAACAGCCATACCCTTGGGACCGACTACAGCCCCAGGATGTGATGAGCCGACATCGAGGTGCCAAACTCCGCCGTCGATATGAACTCTTGGGCGGAATCAGCCTGTTATCCCCGGAGTACCTTTTATCCGTTGAGCGATGGCCCTTCCATACAGAACCACCGGATCACTATGTCCTGCTTTCGCACCTGCTCGACTTGTCGGTCTCGCAGTTAAGCTACCTTTTGCCATTGCACTATCAGTCCGATTTCCGACCGGACCTAGGTAACCTTCGAACTCCTCCGTTACTCTTTGGGAGGAGACCGCCCCAGTCAAACTGCCTACCATGCACGGTCCCCGACCCGGATTACGGGTCTGGGTTAGAACCTCAAAGACACCAGGGTGGTATTTCAAGGACGGCTCCACAGAGACTGGCGTCTCTGCTTCAAAGCCTCCCACCTATCCTACACAAGTGACTTCAAAGTCCAATGCAAAGCTACAGTAAAGGTTCACGGGGTCTTTCCGTCTAGCAGCGGGTAGATTGCATCTTCACAACCACTTCAACTTCGCTGAGTCTCAGGAGGAGACAGTGTGGCCATCGTTACGCCATTCGTGCGGGTCGGAACTTACCCGACAAGGAATTTCGCTACCTTAGGACCGTTATAGTTACGGCCGCCGTTTACTGGGGCTTCGATCCGATGCTTGCACATCTTCAATTAACCTTCCAGCACCGGGCAGGCGTCACACCCTATACGTCCACTTTCGTGTTAGCAGAGTGCTGTGTTTTTAATAAACAGTCGCAGCCACCTATTCTCTGCGACCCTCCAGGGCTTACGGAGCAAGTCCTTAACCTTAGAGGGCATACCTTCTCCCGAAGTTACGGTATCAATTTGCCGAGTTCCTTCTCCTGAGTTCTCTCAAGCGCCTTAGAATTCTCATCCTGCCCACCTGTGTCGGTTTGCGGTACGGTTCAATTCAAACTGAAGCTTAGTGGCTTTTCCTGGAAGCGTGGTATTAGTTACTTCATGTCCGTAGACACTCGTCATCACTTCTCGGTGTTAAGAAGACCCGGATTTACCTAAGTCTTCCACCTACCGGCTTAAACAAGCTATTCCAACAGCTTGCTAACCTAACCTTCTCCGTCCCCACATCGCATTTGAATCAAGTACAGGAATATTAACCTGTTTCCCATCGACTACGCATTTCTGCCTCGCCTTAGGGGCCGACTCACCCTACGCCGATGAACGTTGCGTAGGAAACCTTGGGCTTTCGGCGAGCGGGCTTTTCACCCGCTTTATCGCTACTCATGTCAACATTCGCACTTCTGATACCTCCAGCACACTTTACAATGCACCTTCATCGGCCTACAGAACGCTCCCCTACCATGCCAGTAAACTGGCATCCGCAGCTTCGGTTATAGATTTGAGCCCCGTTACATCTTCCGCGCAGGACGACTCGACCAGTGAGCTATTACGCTTTCTTTAAATGATGGCTGCTTCTAAGCCAACATCCTGGCTGTCTGGGCCTTCCCACTTCGTTTACCACTTAATCTATCATTTGGGACCTTAGCTGGCGGTCTGGGTTGTTTCCCTCTTGACAACGGACGTTAGCACCCGCTGTCTGTCTCCCGAGGAACCACTTGATGGTATTCTTAGTTTGCCATGGGTTGGTAAGTTGCAATAACCCCCTAGCCATAACAGTGCTTTACCCCCATCAGTGTCTTGCTCGAGGCACTACCTAAATAGTTTTCGGGGAGAACCAGCTATCTCCGAGTTTGTTTAGCCTTTCACCCCTATCCACAGCTCATCCCCGCATTTTGCAACATGCGTGGGTTCGGTCCTCCAGTACCTGTTACGGCACCTTCAACCTGGCCATGGATAGATCACTCGGTTTCGGGTCTACACCCAGCAACTATTCGCCCTATTAAGACTCGGTTTCCCTACGCCTCCCCTATTCGGTTAAGCTCGCTACTGAATGTAAGTCGTTGACCCATTATACAAAAGGTACGCAGTCACACCACAAGGGTGCTCCCACTGTTTGTATGCATCAGGTTTCAGGTTCTATTTCACTCCCCTCCCGGGGTTCTTTTCGCCTTTCCCTCACGGTACTGGTTCACTATCGGTCGATGATGAGTATTTAGCCTTGGAGGATGGTCCCCCCATATTCAGACAGGATTTCACGTGTCCCGCCCTACTTTTTGTACGCTTAGTACCACTGTTGAGATTTCGAATACGGGACTATCACCCACTATGGTCAAGCTTCCCAGCTTGTTCTTCTATCTCGACAGTTATTACGTACAGGCTCCTCCGCGTTCGCTCGCCACTACTTGCGGAATCTCGGTTGATTTCTTTTCCTCCGGGTACTTAGATGGTTCAGTTCTCCGGGTTCGCTTCGCTTATCCTATGTATTCAGATAAGGATACCTCCTAAGAGGTGGGTTTCCCCATTCGGACATCGCGGGATCATAGCTTTATTGCCAGCTCCCCCACGCTTTTCGCAGGCTTACACGTCCTTCGTCGCCTATCATCGCCAAGGCATCCACCTGATGCACTTATTCACTTGACTCTATCATTTCAAGAACCTCTTTGACTTCGTTTGCCTACCCGTTGACTAGGGAAGCAAACTTGAAATTCCTACTTTGATAAAGCTTACTGCTTTGTTGTGTCTTAATCCTGCCTTTTGTGTTTCAGGATTAAGTCGATACAATCATCACCCAAATACTGTGTTTATTTTCTTTTCTCTTGCGAGAGATTTTTTATCCTTTGCAAAGAATAAAAAATCAAAACAAACTCATTGTCTTTGTTTGTTGATTTCGGCTTTCCAATTTGTTAAAGATCGATGCGTCGATATTTCACTTCGCAAATCAAAATAAGCTGCTAAATATAGCAGGCTTCCTTTGATTTGTAAAGTTCTTGGTGGAGGCAAACGGGATCGAACCGATGACCCCCTGCTTGCAAAGCAGGTGCTCTACCAACTGAGCTATGCCCCCGTTCTTGGTGGGTCTGGGAGGACTTGAACCTCCGACCCCACGCTTATCAAGCGTGTGCTCTAACCAGCTGAGCTACAAACCCGGATTCTCTTCTTAAGCGAATCTTGTCTTCACTCAAGCTTTTCTCTTCCGCATCTTTTACAGTTTACCGATAAGTGTGAATGCATCAGACCTCTTCTTTCTCTAGAAAGGAGGTGATCCAGCCGCAGGTTCCCCTACGGCTACCTTGTTACGACTTCACCCCAGTCATGAAGCATACCGTGGTAAGCGGGCTCCTTGCGGTTACCCTACCTACTTCTGGTATCCCCCACTCCCATGGTGTGACGGGCGGTGTGTACAAGACCCGGGAACGTATTCACCGCAGTATGCTGACCTGCGATTACTAGCGATTCCGACTTCATGCACTCGAGTTGCAGAGTGCAATCCGGACTACGATCGGTTTTATGAGATTGGCTCCACCTCGCGGCTTGGCTACCCTCTGTACCGACCATTGTATGACGTGTGAAGCCCTGGTCATAAGGGCCATGAGGACTTGACGTCATCCCCACCTTCCTCCGGCTTGTCACCGGCAGTCTCATTAGAGTGCCCAACTAAATGATGGCAACTAATGACAAGGGTTGCGCTCGTTGCGGGACTTAACCCAACATCTCACGACACGAGCTGACGACAGCCATGCAGCACCTGTGTTACGGCTCCCGAAGGCACTCCTCCGTCTCTGGAGGATTCCGTACATGTCAAGACCAGGTAAGGTTCTTCGCGTTGCATCGAATTAATCCACATCATCCACCGCTTGTGCGGGTCCCCGTCAATTCCTTTGAGTTTTAATCTTGCGACCGTACTCCCCAGGCGGTCAATTTCACGCGTTAGCTACGCTACTAAGCAATCAAGTTGCCCAACAGCTAATTGACATCGTTTAGGGCGTGGACTACCAGGGTATCTAATCCTGTTTGCTACCCACGCTTTCGAGCATGAACGTCAGTGTTATCCCAGGAGGCTGCCTTCGCCATCGGTATTCCTCCACATCTCTACGCATTTCACTGCTACACGTGGAATTCTACCTCCCTCTGACACACTCTAGTCACCCAGTTCAGAACGCAGTTCCCAGGTTGAGCCCGGGGATTTCACATCCTGCTTAAGTAACCGTCTGCGCTCGCTTTACGCCCAGTAATTCCGATTAACGCTCGCACCCTACGTATTACCGCGGCTGCTGGCACGTAGTTAGCCGGTGCTTATTCTTCAGGTACCGTCATCAGCCGTCGATATTAGCAACAGCCTTTTCTTCCCTGACAAAAGTCCTTTACAACCCGAAGGCCTTCTTCAGACACGCGGCATGGCTGGATCAGGCTTGCGCCCATTGTCCAAAATTCCCCACTGCTGCCTCCCGTAGGAGTCTGGGCCGTGTCTCAGTCCCAGTGTGGCGGATCATCCTCTCAGACCCGCTACTGATCGTCGCCTTGGTAGGCCTTTACCCCACCAACTAGCTAATCAGATATCGGCCGCTCGAATAACGCAAGGCCCGAAGGTCCCCTGCTTTCCTCCTCAGAGAATATGCGGTATTAGCTAATCTTTCGATTAGTTATCCCCCATTACTCGGTACGTTCCGATATATTACTCACCCGTTCGCCACTCGCCACCCAAGAAGCAAGCTTCTCTGTGCTGCCGTCCGACTTGCATGTGTAAAGCATGCCGCCAGCGTTCAATCTGAGCCAGGATCAAACTCTTATGTTCAATCTCTAACTTATAACTTCTGGTCTGCTTCAAAGAAACCGACAGAACAATGTCTAAAACATCATCTTGTCTATCTTTCAAACAGTGTGAGGCCTAATGCACTCACACTTATCGGTAATCTGTTTTTTAAAGAGCGAATCGAATTATACAGTACATTTAGCAAATGTCAACTAAAATTATCGAAAATTTTAACTAACTGTGTTATACTGTCTGCTTCGTTTTCTTCACCGCGTCAGCAGCGAAGAACCGAACTATACGCCTCACAA
>NZ_KV809502.1:0-4496 GCF_001812605.1 Neisseria sp. HMSC073G10
TAATCTGTTTCTCAAAAGTTTCTTTACCGCCAGATTTCCCCAGCCCTGTATTGACTACCCCTTTTCCTTTATTCACATGTGGTTTTCCTTGGCCTTCAAGCTTGAATTGCACTTGTGTTTTTTCAGTCCATCCCTTATTTGTGCGAGGTAAATCTGGAAAAAGTTTGCCTGTGGCTGAGTTGCCTGTGGTGCCAATCTTTTTTAAAACTTCCATAGTTCCTGGTAAGGTGTTCAAGCACCAAGTGAATCGGTTCCGTACTATCTGTACTGTCTGCGGCTTCGTCGCCTTGTCCTGATTTTTGTTAATCCACTATAGGTCGTCTGAAAACGGGCTAACGGCTGCCCAGCGGCAGTCCGATATCAGAAATCAGCTGTTCGGGCAGAACGTCATCTCGGAAGCGGTAAAGCTGTGCAGGACGGCCTTTACTACCTGATACGCTGGTATCTGACGGCTCGATAAGGTTCTGCTGCTGAATCTGGCGGCGGAAGTTTTGCTTGTGCAGCAATCTGCCGCTGATGGCTTCGACGCTGTTTTGCAGTTGCAGCAATGTAAATTCGGGCGGCATCAGTTCAAAAATCACGGGGCGGTATTTGATTTTGGCGCGCAGGCGGGACAGGGCGGTCGCCAGTACGCGGCGGTGGTCGTGGCGCATGGGCTGCCCCGTGAGTGCGAAGTCGAAGTTTGCCTGCGGCTCGGCGGCTTCCACTATCAGGCCGCTTTCATACAGCATTTCATAGCGTTGCAAAACGTATTCTTCCGACCAATTTTCAGGTTCTACCCCCCAGCACAAATGAATGCGCTTGAGCCGCTTCTGTCGCACTTCCTCCGTATCCGCCGAGTTTGCCCAAATGCGCAGGCGGCTGACGATGGTATCGCGTAGCCCGCCGTCGGTGCGCAAATCTTCCCACGGAAAATAGCAGTAGCAGTCCTGCCATTTAGCATCCGGGTGCAGGATGCTGTCGGCGGCCTCGCGCACCAGCCCCAGATAGCTGACGTACAAGACAGGCAGGCCTTGCTCGTTTTGACGGCGCGTATCGACAAAGGTGTAAAGCTGTTCTACATAACCCATAGGCTGAGATGTCTGCTTGGCGACCCACATCCTGACCCCTGCCTGCAAGGAGTGGCGAAGCGGAGCAAGCAGGCCGTTGGGCAGCAGCGCTCCTTGGGCAACGGTCAAAACCCTCAAGCTGCCGTTTGTAATGGCGATCAGTACAGGAACCAGTTCGACGATACTTTGCGTATTGGCCGCTGTTTCAGGATAGGCATCCATGCGTGGCTTTCATTCAAGAGAAAACCTTATTGTAAACCAAAGCGGTTTTCAGACGACCTTGCATATTATACTCAATTTGAGCATAATATAAAACTATTTCAAAATATAAACGGCAAACCTTCATGCCGTCTGAAAACCAGCTACAAGGAAACATCATGCAAACCGCCGCCCGCCGCTCGTTCGATTACGATATGCCACTCATCCAAACGCCGACTTCCGCCTGCCAAATCCGTCAGGCATGGGCGAAGGTTGCCGACACGCCCGACCGAGAAACAGCAGGCCGTCTGAAAGACGAAATCAAGGCTTTGTTGAAGGAGAAAAATGCGGTCTTGGTGGCGCATTATTACGTCGATCCGCTGATTCAGGATTTGGCTTTGGAAACAGGCGGATGCGTGGGCGATTCGTTGGAGATGGCGCGTTTTGGTGCGGAACATGAAGCCGATACGCTGGTGGTGGCGGGCGTACGCTTCATGGGCGAGAGTGCGAAAATCCTCTGCCCTGAAAAAACGGTGCTGATGCCTGATTTGGAAGCAGAATGTTCTTTGGATTTGGGTTGCCCGGAAGAGGCGTTTTCAGCGTTTTGCGACCAACACCCCGACCGTACGGTCGTAGTGTACGCCAACACTTCCGCTGCCGTAAAAGCGCGTGCCGACTGGGTGGTAACGTCTTCGGTGGCGTTGGAAATCGTGTCGTATTTGAAATCACGTGGCGAGAAGCTGATTTGGGGGCCCGACCGCCACCTCGGCGACTACATCCGCCGCGAAACGGGCGCGGATATGCTGTTGTGGCAGGGTTCATGCA
The DNA here is from genome assembly GCF_001812605.1 of Neisseria sp. HMSC073G10. Taxonomy (NCBI): domain Bacteria; kingdom Pseudomonadati; phylum Pseudomonadota; class Betaproteobacteria; order Neisseriales; family Neisseriaceae; genus Neisseria; species Neisseria sp. HMSC073G10. The sequence continues at coordinate 2,073 of NZ_KV809502.1, forward strand.
TCGTCCATAACGAATTCAAAGGGCAGGAGCTGGCGGCGTTGAAAGCGGAACATCCCGACGCCGTGGTGCTGGTTCATCCCGAATCGCCGCAAAGCGTCATCGAACTGGGCGATGTGGTCGGCTCGACCAGCAAACTGCTCAAAGCCGCCGTATCTCGTCCCGAAAAAAAATTCATCGTGGCGACCGACTTGGGCATCCTGCACGAAATGCAAAAACAGGCGCCCGACAAAGAATTTATCGCCGCCCCGACGGCGGGCAACGGAGGAAGCTGCAAAAGCTGCGCGTTCTGCCCGTGGATGGCGATGAATTCGCTGGGCGGCATCAAATACGCCCTGACAAGCGGACACAACGAAATCCTGTTGGACAGAAAGCTGGGCAAAGCCGCCAAACTGCCTTTGCAGCGTATGCTCGACTTCGCGGCAGAGCTGAAGAAAAAAGATGTGTTCAACGGCATGGGCCCCGCCTGATTTGCCGTCAATATCGTCGTTTCAGACGACCTCTCAAACAAGGACAACACCATGCAAACCGATTGCGACGTATTGATTGCCGGAAACGGGCTGGCGGCACTGACGCTCACCCTGTCGCTGCCTGAATCGTTCCGCATCGTCATTTTGTGCAAAAACCGGCTGGACGACACCGCCAGTCGTCATGCGCAAGGTGGGATTGCGGCGGCGTGGTCGGGAGAGGACGACATCGAAAAGCACGTTGCCGATACCTTAGAAGCGGGCGCGGGTTTGTGCGACGAAGCCGCCGTCCGCGCCATCCTGTCGCAGGGCAAACCGGCAATCGAATGGCTGCTGGCGCAGGGCGTGGCGTTCGACCGGAATCCTGACGGTCTGCACCTGACGCGCGAAGGCGGGCATACCTGCCGCCGAATCGCCCACATCGCCGACTACACGGGCGAAGCAGTCATGCAGAGCCTGATTGCCCAAATACGCCACCGCCCGAACATCCGCGTTTGCGAGCGGCAGATGGCGTTGGATGTTCAAACCGAATCGGGCTCAGCGTGCGGACTGAACGTCCTCGACTGCCGAACGCAAGAAACCTACCGCATCCGTGCCAGCCATACCGTACTCGCAGGCGGCGGCCTCGGGCAGATTTACGCCGCCACCACCACGCCGCCCGAATGCACGGGCGACGCCATCGCCATGGCGATACGCGCAGGCTGCGCAGTCGAAAACCTCGAATTTATCCAATTCCACCCCACAGGCTTGGCAAGGCCGTCTGAAAACGGCCGCACCTTCCTGATTTCCGAAGCCGTGCGCGGCGAAGGCGGCATCCTGACCAACCAATCGGGCGAACGGTTTATGCCGCATTACGACCGCCGCGCCGAACTCGCACCGCGCGACATCGTTGCCCGCTCCATCGCCGCCGAAATCGCCAAGCAAACGCAAGACTTCGTCTCACTCGACATCAGCCATCAACCCGCAGAGTTCGTCCGTCAGCATTTCCCGTCCATCCATCGGCACTGCCTGTCCCAATGCGGCTTGGACATCACGCACCAAGCCATCCCCGTCCGCCCAGTGCAACACTACACCTGCGGCGGCATCCAAACCGACCCCAGCGGCAGAACCTCCCTGCCGCAGCTCTACGCCTTAGGCGAAACCGCCTGCACAGGGCTGCACGGCGCCAACCGCCTCGCCAGCAACTCCCTGCTCGAATGCGTCGTGACAGCCAGGCTTGCCGCCCAAACCATCGCGGACGGACAAGCGTTCCAAACCGAACCATTCCAAAAGCCGTCTGAAAGCCTCTCTGCCGAAACAGACATCTTTTCAGAAGGCCTCCAAAACGCATTCAGCCGCCCCACCCTGCAAGCTTTCAACCAACGCCATCTGGGCATCATACGCAACGATACCGACCTGCGCCATGCTATCGCCCAACTTCGGCTTTGGAAGCAAAACCAAGCCGAGCCATACACCGCGTCCGAATACGAAAACCGCAACCTACTCGAATGCAGCCTCGCCGTCGCCCAAGCCGCATACGCTAGAAGGCAAAATATTGGCGCGCATTTTAATAGTGATTGTTAAGGCTGATAGAGACCTTTGCAAAATACCCCTCTTCCTTATTTCCCCCATATGGGAAAAACCACCTATCATCATTTTCTCGTACATGGGATTCAACTATTGACAATGAAATTCCCATTTCTTGCTCTATTTGACTGAAAAAAGATACTGCGATTTTCTTTGCTTCTTGATAATTAATTATCATGGCAATACTCCAAATTGAAAATGTTTGAAGGTAGTAAAATTGACTTTGCCTCCTTTTTGTATTTGCCTATTAATATACCTTTTTGGACAACTGCGCTTTATAGCCCACGCAAGATCGGCACATTAAATAAAGGCCGTCTGAAACGGTTTTTCTGTTTTCAGACGGCCTCTTGGCTCAAACCATGAGAACCGCATGCGTGCGTTCCGCACACATCCT
>NZ_KV809502.1:4596-6153 GCF_001812605.1 Neisseria sp. HMSC073G10
TTGAGTTTAGGTTTCATATGGGCCACGGCTTGCTTTCCAAATATGCTTTTATTTCATAAATTAGATTATTTATATTAGGGGAAACTACATTTCCTGTTTTTCCTATTACAAGTAGACAATTATATTTTATTGCCCAATCAATGGTTTTCTGAATAAATTTAGTATAATCAAATCTTAAATCAAGTTCACACTCTATATCATCTGGCCAAACGGTAAGACTATTACCAAAATTATCACAAAACATGATTGCGTCTTTATCCCAAGACTCTTTCAATTTAAGCTGTTTTTTTGCTTCATTTATTATTGATAATAATATAACATCATTATCGATAAAGTAATTTTCAAAACTTTTATTCTCATTAAAATTCTGAAAACCATTAGATCGATACTCATCAAGTATGATATCTTTATTTGCATTAAATTTATTTCTGATAGCGGCTGATGGGATAAGGTAGTACCGATAATTCCAAATTGCCATTTTTATTTACTCCTATAACGAGGTCTATTAACATTACCTGATTCATTCAAGACATCAATAGAATTTTTCCAATTAGTATTAGGAACGGGAAAGTCAACTTTTTTAAATTTTAATTCACGTATCCTTCCAAGCAAGCCGTAGCCCGCATTAAACCTATGCAGGTAAGGTGTGTGCGGTACGCACGCTGGCCTTGAGTGTGATAAAAAAGATCGTCTGAAAAAAGTTTCCAGCTTTCAGACGACCTTTTGCCAAATATTATCGGCAGCGGCTCAATGCCAACTTTAAACCTGCTCCGATTTCTTCAGGACTGTTATCCAATGATAAAATTACATTGTCTGCATCAATGGCATCCCACGCTTCCAGCTTGACATGGCGGCTCGGGCTGATTTTCAGGCAGCCGTTGTGCAGCCAAATATCCCCGCTCATCATGTTTTTAAATAGGGCACGTCTGGTTTTATAGCCCAAGTTCCCGCATAGGTTGGCAACCCAATCCTCATAGCGTTGCCGAATTTTTTCGGTATCAAAAAAATCTTGGTCTTCTGGACTGTCATAAACGAAAGTCCTGCTGTTTGTCAACGCTTGCAAGACCGTCGTTCCTAAAGTTTCATTGTCGGTATCCAATGGCAGGATATGGGGGGGATATAGGTGGTCTGGAGCATATCGCCCAAATCCTGACCATGTTTGAATAATCAAGGCTCTTTCATTTGCCTTATAGCCAGCCCAATAATCTTGTTCTTGATTGAAAGTCATTTATTCGATCTCCGTAATTTTGACTGTAATGTTTTGACTTTTGCCATACTCTACCACACGTTGCAACTGCAATCTTTACTCCTTATTAGTTTGTGCGGGTATGGCCAGATGGATTTCGCGCTGTTTGATCATGTCGGCCCTTAGTGTCATACCCGAAAGACTATGACGTTCAAAATTTGTCGTCTTAGAGTTGTCTCTACACCGCTGCGGATAATGATTTTGCTAGCCGTGCTGCCGATATGGGTGTGGCGATGGGTTGCTTTTGTCTGATTGCTGTGATGGCTTGTTGGAAGAAAGGCCGAGACCTTTGCAAAATTCCCCAAAATCCC